>SLFT01000385.1 GCA_007124105.1 Candidatus Hydrogenedentota bacterium
ACTTGCGGCGATGAAGCGTCCTGCGCCGGCAAACAACATCGCTTGAGCCGCCTTTTCATCCATCTGGCCGCCGTAGATATCGTCCGTCCCCATCCGCCCGCGGGTCTATCAAGCAAGGCTCGCTTCCACGTCCCCTATTCATGTAAACTATAAAGAGGTTGTCCCGGTGAGTGCCGCTTCACCCAACCACAATCCACTTTTGAGGTTTATTGACATACCATTGCGAATAGGGATGCATTCAATGCGTGGTTATTATGAAATAGAAACCGCTATTCCCGCTAGTCACCGGCTTGACATACGTCTGCCGGACAGTATCCCTTCCGGCAGGGCCAGGGTGGCTGTGATTTATGATTTGCCCGACACGGAACGCGCCGCCGCCATGGGTTCTTTCCTGGCCACTTTGCCTGATGACGTCCCGGATGGATTAACGCGCGAGGAAATCCAACGGCATCTCGACCGGGAGCGACAGTCGTGGGAAGGGGAGCATGACTAGCGTTTATCTGGATAGCTGCATGATCATCGGCCTCATCGAAGGGGATGCAACACAGCGGCGGGTATTAAAAAACCGACTGCGCGACCAGTTGGTTTTTTCCAGTGAACTGACGCGCATGGAAACGCGCCTGCTGCCCATCCGCAATGACGACAAGGTGTGCTTGCGAAAGTTCGACCGATTTTTCGAACTATGTGAAATGATCCCTTTGGACTGCGCGGTATTTGAACGCGCCACCATGCTGCGCGCCCGGAACGGTATTCAAACGCCTGACGCCTTGCACTTGGCGGCGGCTATCGAAGGCGGCTGTCAGGAGTTCTGGACCAATGACAAACGGTTACGCGTGGTGGCCCACAATTTTTTGACCATTCTGGACTGGGATGCCTTGGGAGCGAAGCAGTAGCCCCCTTTTTCTCACTTGTTGCCCTACGCAGAACCGTCGGGAAACGGGTGGCCGGAAAACGGTATGGATACGCCCGTCCCCGGGGCTGATGCCGATAACCGTGTTGCGATGCCCGTTGCGTTGTTGCGCTTCCGGCAATCCGTCAGCGAGCCGATAGGATTCGAACCGCACAATCTGTACCACATCATTAGCCAGATTCCAGCGCATCAACGACAACGTCCGGTCCGCCGCCCAATATACGCTGTACTGGTAATTGCCAAAGCTTACGATTTTGTCCTGGTCAAAAGAAGCCCAGTTGAATGCATTCCATGCTTCTTCTTCCACGAGCGCCATGCGTTCAGGCGCAACCATAATTACTTCGTCCTCCGGATAGCTTGTCGCTGCCGCGCCCGGAACAATGACCACCATCATCATGGAATACAATACCGTCGGGGCAATATGTTGTCTCATGCCAGGAATCATTTTTCGCTCCTCTCTTTGCGCAGCGGCTGATACGCTGTGCGTGCGACTCTGGATTCCCGCTTTCGCGGGAATGACGGTTGCTTGGGGCGTACTTCAAATTTCTATGCTTGCTGGACAGTTACGCGTAATTTATGATTGCACACGTGTAACGTAAGACGTGGCAATCAGCCCCTGGTAGTCGTTTACCTGACCGCCATCAAGGCAACATTCGATGATGGTTTTGCCCAGCGGATGCAAATCATCCACCATAAATTGTTTGATGTGTTCATGGAAAAAGTTCGTCAGGATTTCCGCGCCTTCATCATAGGCAGCGTCTCCCACCTCGGGTTGCGTATTGACTTGCAGAAACCAGTTGGACACCGCATTTCCTTCAAGGGTCAAGTGCTGCAGCGCGTGCCCCAGCAATGGGCAACGGGCCGGTCGAATTTGGTCGGGCTTAAATTTGGCCACACCGCGCCGGGCCAGGTATTCCCGGGTCAGCCATTGGGGCATAAATCCGGTTTCCCATGCGCCGACATACTGATTCGGGCACAGGATATGCACTACCTTGGGGGTGGCAACGATTTGGTCCAGCAAGAGATTGGCGTGCTGAACCTTGAGCCCTGGCGCAAAAGGCCAATAAGAGCCCACGCCTTCACTGGTCATGCCGGTAGTGTCAACGATACTGGGGTTGTCATAGCCGCGCGGCGCGACAAGACGCCACAGCCAGGATAGGGCCGGCGGCAGCAGATGAAAAATGCCTATTATGCCGTAAGAAGGTTTTTCGTCCGTGCAGGGCGGCGTTCGTACGCCCATGCTTCGGATATCCACCGATACAGCATCGTCAATCACATCGGGCATGACGTGACGCGGTAGAATAACCCGCGGATTCGGACAGGGCTGGCCGGGTTCGTCCTCGATGTGTTCCCAGATGAGCGCCCGGCTGTTTGGCACAGCGTCAATATTCAAAAACAACAAGGGCTCCGGTGGTTGCGCGGTCAGCGACTCCAAGAGCGGGTCGGTACCGTACTCGGTAATGTGATTCACGCGCAGAAACCACGCGTTTTCCGCATCCACGACGGCCAGTTTGCCATTGCCCTTTTGTAGCGTGGGGTGACAGAGCGCCATGTCGTCTGTGACGGGACTTAACGCGCAACCCCGGGGAATTTCAACGTAACGTTTCTCGCCGGTCACAATGTTGCGCCCCATAAGCAGGCGTCCGTCAGGCTTTCGGTGGGCCATCTCAAGCATTTCACTCTTGCCGCCGCCGCTGGCGCCTTCGTGCATAATGGTCAGCACATTGTCGTAGGGGGTAATCACCTGTACTGTAGAACAATGGGCAGTCACCCAGCCTTCGCGTTCGCCCAGACCAATCAGGCTCCCGTAAACGCCTTTTTTGGCACTGGGGCCGGGATATAGATTGTACGCAAATATCTCGTGCAGTGTTTCACCGCGGGTATGCACCACCACCTGCTTGCCGTCAAAGTCGGTGTGCCGAAAAGGCGGCGCAATATAAATTGCCAGTTTGGGACTGAATTTCGGCGGTACGTCTTTCGGCGACACAATGCCCTGCAACATGGCCAGGCCTAATGCGAAGAAACCAGCGTTGGCCGGGGCAATCGCAATAGCGTCTATGCCCATCTTGGGCCTGCCCGCAACAAAGGCAAATACTGCAAGCTCCTGTTCCTTCAACCAGTCCATCGTCCGTTCGCGCATCGGCGCAAAGGGTTTGCCGAAGCGATCCTCAAAGGTACGTTTGTCGGTGGGCAGTGTATCGCCCATCAACATACATTCCGGGTCGCGTCGTCGCATGTACGGTTCCAGATAGTTTGCGCAAATGCCGTTGCGTACTCGGGATACCATCGCTTCGATCACCTTGCCTTTACCGGGGATGTCATAACTTACCTCGAAAGAATCGCTGTCCGGTCCGCCACAGGCAAGGTTGACCAGTTCCTCTTTGGTGGTAGCCACGATGACTTTTGGCGCGGCGTCCAGCAAGGTTGTCACTTCTTCCGGTAGGCGCAGCTGTTGAAGGAACTGACGACTGTCTTGTGCTCTCTTTTTCATTGGTACGACACCTTGTTGTTAAGCGACTGGGTGATATTGCGTTAGAGTGGTTTACTCTGGCGTATTGCAGGGATTTGTATACAACAACGGAACACCGCTTGCAACACCGCGCAAAGTGTACCACAATATCCGCAAAAAAATTAATGAATCTCACGCCACAGCCGTGGGGCGGCATTCATCGGCGGGCGTCTTGCTTGCGCCAGATTTGGCGTAAGATTCGCAGGCGCAATAGAAATCTGGTGAAATATCCGGGCTAGAATTCGGGTTCAGCGGGAAACAGCGCGTCTCGCAAGGCCATGAGCTCTTCACAGGCGTCAATGTCGTCGGAAATAGGGATGAGTATGATGGGATTCAGGCCGGGATCATCCCACTGTTGAGGATTGTTCGGCGCGTCCAAAATAGACAACGAGGCGCCTATCACCAGCTGCTCCGAATCGTCAACTACGGTTCCCTGTAAACTGCCGTCCGAGTACAGGGTCAGGTAGTTTTGAAAAATCTCGCGACGCGCAATATAGATTTCGCCTTTAACCAAACCGAACAACTCCACGAACACGGTGACCCCTGGCTTCCCATCGTTATCAGCGTCATTAATCAAGGGGTCGTTGGGGTTCATCGAGAGCGGAACATCGGGGTCTCCGTCTATGCCAATAAGCGTGGGCGTTGCGGGACGCCACAGCTTCCATTCGCCGTCTTCTTCATAAACATCAACCACGGCGCTCCGGGGCAGAATGGCTTGTGTGGCCTCGTCGGGGAAGGATGTGGTCATATTCTGATTGGCCTTATGCGCGGCATGGCAGAAGATGTCGTATTCGACAAGTTCTCCATGCTCGATAACCAGCTCCGTGAATCCATAAGTAATCACAAATGTGGATAGCGGCCCATTGGGCGTGTCGCCGTAGTAGGCCACTATATTGTAATTGGCGTATCGGCCCGCCATGGCCGCCATGGCTACTTCTCTGTTTGCCGGCGGTTGCCAATCGGGCTCGTTGACCGGCGTTTCGTACAACGGACTTTCGGGCCAGTCCTTCGGGCTTGAGCAGCCAACAAGAAGCAGGCAACCCACAACCGTCGTCTGAACCATCAATAGGCGTGAAAATGAACTCACTATCTTGTAACTCCTTGTTCGTATAGAATACAAGCGCTTCAGGTAATACCACCGGCCTACACGGCACATCCGGGCCATCATCCGAAAACGCGGCAGCAGGCCCGGGTAAGGCGTCTGGTCGCGGTTATCCACCGCGGTTAAGCCACCACAAGGAGGCATTCAAAAGGGTGGCGAAACTTACCCAGAGCCAATATGGCAGCAGCAGCCACGCACCCAGACGGGACAGCGGATAAAAGGCAACCCCTGTCGCCGCGATTGCCGCCCACAATACCACGATATTGGCCAGGGCAAGGTCGGGGCGTTGCTGTCCGAAAAACAGCGGCGTCCACAAAGCGTTCAAAAATAGTTGTACGCCAAACAAGCCCAGGGGAAGCCACAGGGTTTTCGCAGTCCCGCTCCGCCAGACCAGCCAGGCGGAGACGCCCATCAGCGCATATAGAAGTGTCCATACTGGCCCAAAAACCCAGCTCGGCGGGTTGAACCAAGGCTTGGTAAGGGCGGCATACCAGTCGCCCGGCCCGGAAACGGACAGCAGCGAACTCGCCGCAGGCGCCAAAAATGACAGGAAAATGAAAAGTACCAGGAAAATACCCTGCTTCAACATCATGCGTTCCCTTTCGCCGACAAAAATACCAAGCGTATGTTGTAATGCGCATCAGCAAACACACTGTGAGTGAAACGTTCGTCCAATCAACCCTCAATGTATTCCATGAAACACGTGTGACGGTTATCTTGTTCCCGTATCAGAAGCGGCGGCAGTTCTATTGACCAAAACCCAGAACTACGCGGTAAAATCAGACAGCGCCGTGATTCCCGTTTTCACGGGAATCACGGAAGGAGGCTGGGTTAGGTTTTAGGCCGATGTATCGTGCGCGGTAGGCGATGGTGGTGGCGTTGTCTCGGGTGCGGGGGGATTCGGAGTCTGTTTTGCGTATGCGCCATTTGCTTTCGTCGGTGGGGATGCGGCCGAGAACGTATTCGCGCTGATGGCCGATGGCGCCTGCGGGCCGCACGTTGTGGCGACCTGTCGGCGCATACTGAATATCGAGCAGGATGAGCGGCGCGGGAAAGCGCGATCAAAGCGCTTGCGCAGCGCCATCGTCAAGAGTTTGCCGATTGACAAGCGAACTACTCGGGCTCTTCGAGTGCGGCAAGCGTTTTTTTGACATGCTCCGGCGAACAGTAGCCCAGCCACGGCTCAAGGTTTTCCTCGCACCAGCGGCGATACTCGGCAGTGGTATTCCAACTGCGCATGGGCGGCCCATCGTCAAAGCCCGGGCGAAAGGTGTGTATCAACCCGTGTTCGAGGCGTTCCGCACCCGTGCGCTTGTAAGCCGTTTTGAAGGCCGCATAACCCGCTTCGCGTTCTTCCGTGTCAGTTCTGGGCATCCTCGCGTTCCTTCTTTTTTAGCCACGCCGCGAACAACCGCGAGTCATCAATGTCGTTCAGGTCTTTCTTGCGACCTGCGGTGGCTTTGTGGTTCGGTCCAGACAATAATTGGCGACGCGCAGTCGAAGCGGGTGTGGAGACGCTTGTGTTTTCCCTGGGTGCCGAGGCGCACGCCCTGCCGTTTCCACAGGTTTTTTTTGACGCAGTGGATAAGTAAACCAGCGTTAATATAACGTAACATTTAGCCCCATTCCGAGGGGAGCGGGTTGTGCTGGTCTTGTTTCTGATGTGTTGCGGTAGATGAACACGTGGGTTGGGAGTATGAGCAGGATGTCGGGGATGCCGTCGCCGTCCATGTCGCCGGTGAAGATGCTGCGTTCGGTTTGTCCCACGGCAGCGAGGATTTCCTCCGGCACGTCGAGCGTGGCGAGGCGCGTTCCCCGGGTGTTATAGAGGGCGCGGTTGTGGGCGACCGCGATTTCGGCGATGCCGTCTCCGGTCCAGTCAATCAGTTTGTGGTGGCGGCTGTAGTTGGTTGTCAACGCGCCGATTTTGTTGCCGTCCCGGTCGAATGCCCAAATCGGACTTTCTCCGATGGGCTGGTGATCAATGTCCACAATCAGTTGCAGCCCAGGCAGGTCGTCGGCGAGTTTTCCCACATTGATGGATTCGAAATGATGTCCGGTTCGTTCCCAGATCGCCCTGCCGTTGCCGTCCACGGCGACCAGGGCGTTCGCGCCGCAGAAGGTCATCACAATGCGCCAGTCTTCCGGCGCGCCGCCCCGTTCGAGCACCCGTGCACAGTCCAGATGTCCCCGCCTGAGGTCAATGTTTTCAGACGCATACACCCAGCGCTCCGAGCCATCGTGGTTCAACATGGCATAGCCCGCGATAATTTCGTCGCGGCCATCGCCGTCTATATCAATCGGAACAGGCTGATGCGCGGTGCGGTAGCCGCCGGGACGGTTTACTGTCCACAGCAGTTGTCCCAGTTGATTATACGCCCAGATTTGCTTGTACCGGTCTTTGACCAGCGCGTCCGTGGGACGGCCCTTGCCCGACAGGTCGCAAAAGACCAGGCAGTCCGTCGCTTCCTTTTCGATGGCGATGCGCCGCTTTTCTTCGCCGGTACGTCCGTCAATCTACACCAGCGCCCCTTCGTCGCACACGATGACATCTGCCTGCCCGTTGCCGTCCCAGTCGTGAATCTGACATGCCACGTCGTGATGCCATGCCTTGCGTCCAATGTCGGGATTGCCCCAGCGCCACAGCACGGTTCCATCCAGTTTCTGGGCGACCACCGCGCTGGTGTAATGGACATCGCGCTCGTTGAAATTCTCGGCTGAAACAATCTCCGGCGCGCCGTCGCCGTCCAAATCTGCGGCAACCGCCCATTGCCCGCCATACTCCGGGTCGAGTTCCACCACGCGCCACGGTGTGACCAAGGGCGTTCTACCGTCCTCGTCCCTTGTGTCATCCAGCGAGAATCGCAGGCCTGTATCGTCAGCCATGACGGGTCCACAGATTACAAGAATTAACAGGATGGTATGGTTCATATTTTGCGTCCTTATCCAAGTAAAACGCATGATTCGAGGCTATTTTCGCAGGATCACAACAAAACCTGGCGCGACATGTGGTCTAGTTCACTGCCTGATAATAAAACACCCCTCTCAGCTCCTCAGTGATGCTGATGTAGGAACGTATGCCTTGCACTTCGCGGAACGAGGCGACCCGGAACTGATAGTACATGCCCTCGTCGAGAGATGGGCCTGCATAGTCCAGTAACACGGTTGCGGAACCTGATACGCCGGGAATCTCTGTATGCCAGATTTCGTAGCCAAAGGAATCAAATACCCAGATTTCGTAGCCGTCCTCGCTTGCGTCGTCAGCCCATTCGAATGTGGGGGTGGGCGAGTGAACGGCTTCAGGAGTTTCCGCGCCGGGCCGTATTACGGCCAGCGCGCCGGTTACCTTGAAACTTGGAATCGTGATCTCGTGTGCGCCGTCATGGGCCGGCACTTCAATATAGATGGTATCGGTTCCAGAGATAAATTCGTCCGGATCGCGAACAAGTCCGTCGTTTTCGAATGCCGCCAGAACGGCATACCGCCCGTCAGGAACATTTTCCATAGTGAAGCTGCCACTGATATTTGCCACGCGCAGCCCCGGCGGCGCCACGCCTCTCCCTGTAGCTTCATTGAAGGTGCTTTCCACCGCGAGGATAACGCTGGTTCTGGAACCGCCGGGCGCATTGACAATCTGAATGTTGCCGTTGACGGTATTGAGCGGCTTGGAGGAATGAGCAAGTTCGACGCCCGCGCGTTCCATTCCCTCTTCAAGGACTACCCCGGTCGCAGGGTCAAACTGTATTCCTTGCGTATAGGCGTGTACACGATACGTCCCCGCAGGCAGGTTGAAAATGGTATACTCACCATTCAACCCGCTGAACGTGGTATACGCTTCGCCTGTGGCCTCGTTTTCCGCCACAATCAATACTCTTACGTCCTCTTCTGTTCGACGGGGAAGTGCAACGCGCCCCGATAATATTCCGAGCGCGCTGGGTTCCCCTTCTAATCCAATGAGTTTGATCGTTGTAAGCGTGGTGATTGTTTCATCAATCACCATCTTCGCCAACAGCGTCTCTGGCCCAGGCGCGGCCTTTTCCGCCAACGCCATGTCCAGGGGCAGTGAAGGGCGGTAGACATCGGGAAAGGGCTGATATCCCAGCGCCTGGCAGTGCAGCATGTAGACCGCATATTCCGGTTCTTTGTCCTCATCCTGCTCATTGTTCAAAGCGCTGAACTGCGGTACAGTAAGCTCATACTTGCCCTGCGCGTCAGTTATGGCCATGTCGCCAACCGGCGCGTTATTGATATCTGTTGCCTGCACCTGCGCCCCCTCAATCGGAGCGTTATCGGCTATATCAACCACTTGGCCGCGAATACGCACGTGCGGCGGCATCCTGTCGCACCCGATGCTGATCAGCATTGCCGCCAGCGAGATCCCGATAAGCCATCCGGCTACCCAAGTTTCATTCTTCATGTTCACTCTCCTTTTTGTGCAAGCCATCCCGTGTTTAACTGCGGAACCAGTGGATAACAGCCGCAACGGCGCCGTTACCATTATTATACCCCCTCTCTTTGGTTGCGTCAACGGGCGAACGAATACACGGGCGAACGAATACCATTTCAAGTAGATTTTGGATGAGGCAACAGGCAGGTGATGCGGGGATTTGCGTTCCCAAACGGGATTTTGTGTGAACAGGGGAAATAGCTGAATGTCCCCATTAAACTCACTCTGCCTGGCGTTGCTGTTGTTGTGTTCTTGTTGCGCCGAAGATGCCGCCGCCGATGCGGAATATGGACATGAACATCTGGCGCGGCGTGTCGAGCAGTCGTATGGCCTCGCCAGTCATTTCCGCGGCGCCGCTGACAATGGTGACGCCGATGGGCGGCAGCCCGGCCAGTTGTCCCGTGGGCTCGAATGTGGGACCTGTCAAATGAAAGCCCAGTTCAATGTCCTGTTGCGTCATGCGGAATCCCTGCACGTTAAAATTATCGCGCAGGATGGGAATCTGTTCGGCCAGGTCGGGCGCTACCGCAAGGTCCACCCGATAATCAAGGTCCCCTTCCATAACCCAGACGCCGTTGGCGGTGATGCGCATGCCCTCTGAGTTTATGACGACATCGTTTGTGCGTATCTGATCGCCTTCTATCCTTATATCCGAAGAGACCTCACTGAACCGGAGCGCATCGGGATGCAGGGATATGAAACTGCTGCCCAAGGTATCCGCAAACATTAACGCCAATTGTTCAGGTATGAAATGTCCATCCACAATGGTAAACTGGCCCTCAGCCTGCAACGTTGATTGCGGGTCGTCCTGATCAACCATGTACGCTACATTTCCCGTGATATCGCCCTCGAGGATTTCGGGCAAGTCGAGATGGCGTATAAGGTACATCGCCGGGATGGATTCCCAGGTCGCCTCGATATGCATGACGTTGTCGTCTTTTTCGTGGAGATGCGTACCTTCGATATGTCCGTTCCCGACATCAGCGCGGAAAAAATGGAACCCGGTCTCTTCTTCATTGCTGTATATTTCAGCGGAAAAGTTTTTTCCTTCCCAAGGTGGAACGGACAGGTGATCCGCGGCGAGCTTGTAGGTCCAAGGCTGCGGTTTGCTTGGGAATTCCTTGATGTATTCCGGATCGGTCGGACCAATATGCAGCAGCCAGTCTTCACCAAAAGGAGGCACATGCGCTTCGGCAGCCTGTACCTCGAGCGCCGCGCTGCGTTCCACCCCTTCAATATTGGTCAATGTGACCTTCACCTCCGTATCACGGCATATCAACGGATGCTCGCCGCCGTCGGGCAGGAAAGATACATAATCGAAGCGGCCGCCAATAACAGCAATGCTGTCTTCAGGGTTCTCGCCTGTTTGATTGGACTCATAATAGGCGTCGTGGCAGGCGCTGCCCAAGGCCTTGTATGGTATCTGTACGCACTTGCCCGCGCTGTTTATTTCGAGATGAGGCACGTCAACGCGGATATGGGTACTGTCGAATTTCTCGCCCGTATGAACATATTCCAGTTTGGCCATGATGCGGGTGTCTTCAATGGACGCTTCCCCCTGCACATCGAGGGTCTGTCCTGGTTTCAGGTCCACTTCGATGTGGTGAATGGACGCGCCAACGCCGACGGGCTTACGCAACCACCATTCGAATTGCACCATGCCCCGGGTCACATCGGCGCTCGCATTCAATTGCAGCCGGCCATCAGCGCCGTAACTGCCGCGTCCGTGAAACGCAATATCGCCGCCCAGCCAGAGTTTGTTTGTAATATTGTAGAGCGGCGTATCCTCGATGTTGCTAAGGGCGCCGTTAACATCGAAACGCACTTCGCCGCCGGGCAGTGTATAGGCCACCGTTCCTGACCACGGTTTGCCCGCCACAGTGGCTGTTATGGGACGCAAGGAAAGCCCCTCGTCATCCAGTCGCAAAAGTCCGGCCAGATTCTCAGCGGAAACGCCGAAGGCGGCGGCATGAACCGCGCCGTCCACAAGGTTGGCGGCGCCGGTGGGCAACGTGGAGAAATCGTTCCAGGCAAACCGCGCCTGCTCGAGTTTAACTTCTCCATTCGGCAGGGATGTATCCGTTGGCGTTGCCGCCAGCGATAATGTGGGCGCTAAAAAGTGTACTTCTGTTTCGAGCGCGTTTGTCGCGCCTTGCGCGTGGACGCGTATCTGGGCATCGGGTGAAACATGCAGTTCGAACGCGCCGAGTTGTCTGATTTGAGCGGGCAGGAATATATCCAACAGTTCCGCAAACGCAATGTCGCCGATTGTTGCTGTGATGTCCATCCTGGGCGGCGTCTGGGCCATGTCGAGATTGCCGCGGGCATCCGCCCGGGCCACGTCGGTCAGCGCCTCGGCGCGCAGTATTTGCGCCTGGGCCGCGGGCACATCCCACGCGAGCAGGGCGTTCACGGTTGCCGTGACGCTGTCGAAAGGTTCAGGGGCATCCGGGATTGTCGCGTCTGTTATGGTCGTGAACACTTCTGCCGTCACGCGTTCATCGAGCATCCCATAAGCGCGTACGCGGGCCGAGACGCTGCCGTCCAGCGCGTCGGGGAGGGGGACAACCGGCCGCAAGTGCGCCGCCGTTATATCTTCCAGATCAACCTGTACATCAAGGACGTCAGGCAACCGGTATACGCCTGTAACGCTGAACGCGCCGACAGTGTCCTGAACCGTTGCCGCCCCCGTCAGATGCATGGTCGTTTCCCGTTGATCCGGGCGGTTCGAGAATTCGAAGGCGATGGCATCCAGCACAAGGGGGGGGCCGTCCTGGAAAGGACGCCACTCGATGACGCAATCGCTGCCGCTGACTACAAGAGAAGGCAACGCTGCCAAAAAACGTTCGGGGCTGACAACGCCCGTACGCGGTTGACCGGTTCGCGGGGAAGCGCTTTGGGCGGCTTCAATAACGAGACGGCCGCCGGTAATTACGGCTTGACCCGCTACGGCGCGTCCGAAAAGCAAGTCCGGAAGCGACAGCGTAACCTGCAACGATTCCACGGAAAGCGCTGCATGACCAAGCCCGGGCACAGGCACGGCAAGACGCAGTCCACTGACACGCAAGGTGCGCACTCCTTCCGCTGTCAGCGAATCAATCCCAAAATCAACGCCGATGTGCGCGCCTATTGCGTCCGCGGAGAAAGAGCGCGCATGTTCCATTCGATATTTCAGGAACAATGCGCCGACCCCAAACACTGCGCTCACCACCAGGAACACAACAAGCGTAACGGGGATCAGGAGGCGCCGTTCATTATCCGGCGCGCGTTCTGTGACACTATTGGGCAGCAGGACTGTTCTCCACTTCGGGTTGGTCTTTCATGGCCCAGGGTAAGCCCTTGGCCTTAACAATCTTTTCTTGTAGCGACGTTGTCAACTCTGGATGATCGCGCAGGTACTGACGCGTGTTCTCGCGGCCCTGGCCCAGATTATCGCCGTTATAGGAAAACCATGCGCCGCTTTTCTGCACAAGTTTTTCCTCGATGGCCAGATCAAGGATATCGCCCTCGCGGCTGATGCCCTCGTTGAAGAGAATATCGAATTCGGCTTGTCTGAAAGGGGCGCTTACCTTGTTTTTGACCACCTTTACCCGCACCCGGTTGCCTACATGCTCTTCCCGTTCTTTAAGGCCCGCAATGCGACGGATATCAAGGCGCATACTGGAGTAGAATTTCAATGCGCGCCCGCCGGTGGTGGTCTCGGGACTCCCGAACATCACCCCGATCTTTTCGCGAATCTGGTTGATAAAGATAACGGTTGTTTTCGAGCGACTGATAATGGCAGTCAGCTTTCTGAGCGCCTGCGACATCAAGCGCGCCTGAAGCCCAACGTGAGAGTCGCCCATCTCGCCTTCGACCTCCGCCTTGGGTACCAGCGCCGCAACCGAGTCCACAACAATAATATCAACCGCGTTGCTGCGCACCAGACTCTCGCATATCTCGAGCGCCTGTTCGGCTGTATCAGGTTGGGAAACCAACAGGTTGTTAATATCCACGCCAATCTTCTCCGCAAAACTCGGATCAAGGGCATGCTCCGCGTCAACATAACAGGCGATGCCGCCCGTGCGCTGTGCATTGGCGACGGCGTGCAGCGCGAGGGTGGTCTTGCCGGACGACTCCGGGCCGAACACTTCAATTACGCGGCCTCGGGGAAACCCGCCCACGCCCATGGCGATATCCAACGACAGGCTGCCCGACGGTATCACGGCCACACCTTCGCGAAATGAATCATCTCCCAGGCGCACAAGCGTACCCCTGCCAAACTGTTTCTCCAATTGCGACAGGGCAATATCCAACGCCTTGCCTTTTCCCTTGTCATCAACGTTTGTTGCCATCGTAATTCTCCTTCATTTGTCTACTGAAAAAATTTTCATATACGCGTAGTGTGCCAGATTCAAGCGGCAAAGTCAACCTGACGCATCCCGGCGATGCCGAACTGTTGACAGGCCGCCTGGATAGCAAGTACAATATGATACGATGGAATCATATAGCAGTATCAATTTTTCCGTGCTGGGCGGCGGCGGCGAAGTCGGCGCGAACTGTTTCCAGCTTGCCGTCAACGGATGCCGCATTCTCTTGGATTGCGGTACGCATCCGAAGAAAGACGGGCTGGACTGTCTGCCTTCCTTCGACTTGTTGGACCGCCGGCCGGACGCTTATTTTGTATCTCACGGTCATGTGGACCATTGTGGGGCGATACCTTATTTATGTAAGCAATTTCCGAGTACACGCGGATTTGCCACCATTCCCTCGGCGCGAATCATTGACCGCATGCTGCACAACAGCGCGGTGGTGATGGACATGTTGGCCAAGGAACGGGGTATCGCCGACTACCCGCTTTACGACCACTTTGACGTGGGGCATGCCATGCGTTTCTTGGAAGCGCGGCCTTTCAGCGAACCGTTTACCTTTTGTGAAGGATTCGACGCGCAGGCGGAGTTTATTCATGCGGGCCATGTACTGGGAAGCGCAAGTATTCTGCTTCGTTTTCCGGGGCATACGGTTCTGTATACAGGCGATATCTCGCGAACGCGCCAATTCCTCATGGGGGGGTGTTCTCGCCTGCCTGGGAAAGTGCATGTGGATACACTCATTATCGAGTCCACCCTTGGCGCCACCGAGGAGGAAACAGCGGGCTCGTATAACGATGAGGTGTACCGCTTTGCCGAGGCGATGCGTCGTGTGCTGCATCGCGGTGGAACGGTCCTGGTTCCCAGCTTTGCCCTCGGACGCACCCAGGAGATCGCCAATATCATCGCGCAGCTCCAGGAAGAAGGCGAACTGCCTTTCACTCCCATTTACACGGTGGGGCTGGGGCGCGCCGTTTACGAGATATACGACAAATTTATCGAATACCTGCATCCCCACTCAACCTTGCGGCCGCTGTCACGTTTCGAGCGGCTGGGCAATGTATGGGACCCCGCTGTTGTACAGAACTTGTTGCGGCGTCCTTCAATAATTGTAGCCACTTCGGGTATGATGACCGAGAACACGCCGTCGGCGATGCTTGCCCAGACCATGGTCAAGAGTTCGCATCATGGCATATTCTTTGTGGGATACCTGGACCCGGATACTTTGGGATATAAACTGTTGCACGCCAAGCCGGGCGCGGCGCTCCAGTTTGAATTGGGCGCGCCGCCCGTGAACGTCGTGCTAGAAGACATCGCACAGTACCGATTCAGCGCCCATGCGTCCCGCTCCGATCTGGCGGCCATCATTGACCGTATTCATCCCCGGAATATCATTTATGTGCATGGCGATGAGGATGCGTTGGATTGGATGCGTTCCAACACCGGCAACGGCGCAACCAGTTTTGTTCCCGCCGTCGGTCAGACCATAACAATCGAGGCGTAGGCGATGGCCCACAAACGTTCCAGGCTCATACAACATATCACCTATGCTGCGTGTCTGGCCTTCTTCAAGATTTTTTCATGGACGCCGCTGCCAGTCGCACACGCTGTTGGCGCGGGGCTGGCCCGGGCCGCTTATCATTTAGTGCCGCGAATAAAAACAATCGGCATGGCCAATCTGGACATCGCCTATGGCGACAGCCTGAGCAGGCAAGAGAAGGAACGGATTCTACGGGGGTCGGTCAAGAACCTGGGCCTGGTGGCGGTCGAATTCACTCGCGTGCCCACATTATTGGAGCAAGTCCCCAATATGAACATCTCTGTGAAGGGACTCGAGCATGTTGACAAAACCCGAGGCGGCGTGATATTCAGCGGACACCTTGGAAATTGGGAGTGGATGCTCCCGGTCGGCGCGCACCTGGGAATACGGGGCATTGTCATTGCACGCGCCTTTGACGACCCGCGTATGAACGCATTTGTGGACAAGACGCGCCGCGCCAGCGGTCTTAAGATTGTTCTGAAAGACGCCGCCATGGAACCGCTGCTGCGAAAGATTCCGGAGGGTTATTACGCTGGACTACTGGCGGACCAAAGTCCGCGGGACAACGCGGTTCCGGTGACTTTTTTTGGCGAACCTACCTGGGCAACGATTGGCCCGGCGTTGATTGCAATGCGCTCGAATACGCCCATCTATCCTGTTTCCATGACGCGCGACGATCACGGCGACTACACAATAGAATTTTATCCCGCGCTGGAATTGGCGGATACAGGCAATACGCTGGCCGATTTGCAAAGCAACACGCAACTTTGTCAAGATGCGCTTGAAACTATGATCCGCAAGCACCCTGAACAATGGCTCTGGTTTCACAAGCGGTGGAAGAAACGCCCGCGTCTGGAGCGGGAGTGGGCGGAACGCGTGGCGCGTAAAAAGGCCGACAACAATGAACGCATCGGTACGCAAACATTAGAGCAGGAGTAGGCAGTTATGGCGCTGGCAATTGGCGAATGTATTCTTGGCGATACGCCGCGTGTTGCGCTTGCCCTGCGCGATAATGTCGCACGATCCGATGTTGACTTATATATCGGACGCGGCGTTGACATGGTGGAACTGCGCATAGACCAGTTTGAAGACGGCCCGGTGGAATATGTCCAGGAGCAGTTGCGCCGGTTTTCGGGTATACCGCGCATCGGCACCGTACGCGGTCGCGCCGAGGGCGGCGGTTGGCGGCTGGACGAGCAACAGCGACTGGCGTTGTACCGCGCCGTCATACCGCATGTGGAAGCCGTTGATATCGAGATCAATGCGGACGCCATTCATGACGCCGTTGTAGAAGCGGCGAAAACAGCGGAAGTCCCCGTAATAGGGTCTTTTCATGATTTTCAAAAGACGCCCGATGAAAACAGGCTCAACGAAATAATCGCCAGGGGTATCAAGTCAGGCGTAGACATTGTAAAAATCGCTTGTCATTGCGCGGATCAGCAAGACGCGCGGGCGCTGACCCGTGTCCTGCTGGACAATCCCGAACAGGCGCTGATTGTTATAGGCATGGGCGCGGCTGGAGCAGCCACGCGCCTGTTCCTTCCGGCCTTGGGCTCACTGATTGTCTACACCTTCCTGGGTGAACCCACCGCGCCGGGGCAATTAAACTGTGACGATACCATCCGGTATCTCAATACCTTTTACACACAATGAAAATAACGTTGCGCGTGTGATAGAATGACAGCCTAAGGTAAACTTAAAAGGTATACGCTATGAAACCAACAATACTTCTGATCCTGCTGGCGGCATCCATGATGTTCATGTTCTCGGGCTGTGAACAGCCGGAACCCGAACCGGAACCTGAACCGGAAAAACCGCCCGAGCCAACAGCAGAGGAATTATATCAACGGGCGAAAAGTCTACTTGGCGGATTGTTGACGTCAGGCGTGGATGCGCCGCCGGACCACCAGATACAGGATATCTTGAACCAGGTGCAGGCGCGGCGGCCCGAGTTGGCGTTGTCGGAAAACGGCCGCAACGCCATACAAATGGTGGCCCGGGATGTGGACAATATGATACGCGAATCGCGCGATGAAGAACGGTGGCGCAAGGTCAAGGCTTTGTGCATGGCTTATATGGCGCTCCGGCCCGGTGATGAGCGGTTGGCTTCCGTCATGGAACAGGCGGAAGCGATGATGAACCTTCCCAGGATTACGGTGACCGGCTTCGTCGAACTCGACGGCGATCTATACGCGTTCATTGAACTTTTCGACCCCAAAACAGGCGAGATGACAGCTTACCGCCGCCGCGAGGGAGAAGAGTTTCATGATGTGATGCGGCTGGTACGCATTATTGGAAACCAACAGGCGGTGGAGGTGGAATACCTTCCTGTCCGCCATGTGTGGCAGGTTCCAGGCCCGCGAGAACGGGTGAGGGGCGGCTCATAAGCCGCATTGTTGGCAATGCTGATGTTGGGCGTGACTTGTTGTGCGACCTAAGAAAGAACTGGTGCAATCATGTCAGAGCCACGTTTTAACTGGACACTCGCTTTCCTGCTATTGCTCGCTTGTAGCGTTGCGTACGTAAACACACTGGACGGCCAATGGGTATGGGACGATGCTTCGTCCGTACTGTTACACCGGCATGTGCAGCAACCTGGTCAATTGGCCCAGCTCTTTCGCGAAGACCAGCACGCCTTTGGCCGCGGCCAGGGAAATTTCTATCGGCCGCTGGTGGCTGCCAGCTTCATGATGGACTATGCGCTGTCCGGCGGCCCGCGACCTGACGAATACGATCCGCGCACCTTGCCGGAGGTCTCTCCTTTTCTCTTTCATATAACGAATATGCTGTGGCACTTTCTCGCAGCGTTGTTGTTTCTTGCGCTGTTGCACCGGCTTGGCGCGCCTCGGTTCGTAAAGGCTGCCGCGCCGCTGCTGTTTGCGGTGCATCCCCTGCACACCGAGGCGGTGGCCTATATCAGCGGGCGCGCCGACATGATGTCGGCGGTGAGCATTTTTGCCGCGCTGTGCTTTGCCGTCAGCGCAATTCGCCTTCAACGCCCCATAGGGGGAACGATTGGCGCGGCCTGTTGTTTTATCGGCGGGTTGCTCAGCAAAGAATCCACGCTCATCTATCCCGTATTGCTCGCCGTCATGTTTGTCATGCTCACAACGATAACAAGAGAACGGGAGGACGCGGCGGCCGCGAACGTGGAAAACCCGCGATTGTGGCGTCTTGCGCCGCTTGTTTCGTCGCTGGTTATTCTGGTCGTGTATCTTGTCTTGCGGACCACAGTATTGCGTTTCGCGGAGGGAGGCGCCGCTGTCGCGTCGCCACTGTTTCAAAGGCTTGTTGAAACGCTGCAATCGTTGGGCCTATATGCGCAGCTGTTGTTTGTGCCGGTGAATTTGCACATGGAACGCACCCTGGACAATGTTTCCTCGGCGTATGCATTGGTCGGCGCGCTGTTTTTGGCGCTGCTTGTTGTTGCGATTGTTGTTGCCTGGCGACGGGGCGGGCCACACAACAAGCGGATTGCCCTTGGTTTCGCATGGTTTCTGGCGGCATGGGCGCCTATTTCCGGTGTGTTTCCCTTGAACGCGCCGCTGGCGGAACATTGGATGTATGTGCCCATGGCCGGTTTCTGGTGGGCGTTACTGGAAATGCTCTGGCGATTATGCAATAGCGCCCCGGCGCGTCGAAGGGCTGCCGTGGCCGCCGTGTTCCTGTTGTGTATTGTTTTTACCGCCATGACGGCGCAACG
>SLFT01000015.1 GCA_007124105.1 Candidatus Hydrogenedentota bacterium
AGGACGGCCACGCCCGCTTCAGCGAATAAATGTCCTACGAGTCCTACCTGTCCTACACGTCCTACTAAAATGACGGATAACTTCTTGTTTTTTATCGGCCCTATGAGCCGACAAGGTACTAACACCAAAACATTGCTGAGTATACTGAAGGCTGCGTATGCATTTTGATTGGGACCCGAGAAAAGCCAAGAGCAACGCGAGAAAACATGCGCTGTCGTTTGAAGAAGCGACGACTGTTTTCTATGATCCGCTTTCAGCCACTTTTGATGCCCCCGACCATTCAGACGATGAAAGCGAGTTTATTACTGTCAGCCACAAAGAAATCTTTAAGATATAGTCCATAGTTCATGCGAGGGGCCGTCTGGAAATGACGATATCACATTTCAAATATCAGATAAGCAAACGATCGCTGCGCCAACCATGAGGCGTGATGAATCACAATGCGTTGTTGTTCGTTGCGCTAAACGCCGTGGAATTAAGAGATGCGCGTCACTGTAGATGCGACATCAGACCATCCCGTCAATCCTGTCAATACGGGTCAATACGGTCAAACGGGGGCGGCGTCATCTGTTAAGTCCAACAAAGGTTTTCAGTTGGTGCGGCAACTAAAAAGCTTGTTCTTTTTTGATGCCAGTGATTGTCAACGGCTTACTTGGTGGTTGTTGGCTGAGGTTTCCCACCGTGGGGGGGGGGCATTGATAGGTAACTGTGTTATTTTATTCCGCTCTGCTTTTCTCCGTTGGCTTGGATGGTATGCGCACAGAAGTTACCCTGTCCAGTAATGGGCCGGTAAGCCGCTCGCGGCCCATGTAACATCCTGGGAGTCATGATAAACCCCCGTAAACAAAGGGCAAAATAAATGTATACTAAGTTGCTTGACATTATATAGATTCTGTGGTATACTATAGTCAGTTGGTCAGTCATGGGCAGTTGGCCCCAAGGGTTTTGAAGCGGTTCATGACGCCCCTTATTTTTCTGTAACGGTTACGTGTTTTTTTGTTTTTGAGTAGTGTGAGACCTTTGACGCAACAGGACAGCATCCGGACACCAGGCTGCCTTGATACAAGAGTGCAGCGCGTTTTTTGCGGATTGTCCTTATGGTAATTCTATGAAACCCAGAACACACGCCATACACGGAGGTTTTTCCGGCGATCCTGAAACGGGCGCCGGTTCCGTACCGATTTACTATACGGCGGCCTACACCTATCCCACGGCGGAGGGGTTGGCCGATGTATTCGCGGGACGCGCCCTGGGCGATGTCTATTCGCGCATCTCGAATCCGACCACGCAGGTGCTGGAGCAGCGTTTGACGGCGCTGGAGTCGGGCGTGGACGGCCCCGCCACTGGCTGCATTGCCACCTCAAGCGGGATGGCCGCCATCACAACCGCGTTGACAGGCCTGCTGCGCGCGGGGGACGGCATTCTCAGTACGCCGGGCATTTTCGGCGGCACGGTCTCATTATTCACCAACACGCTTTCGCGCTTCGGCATTGAGACGACCTTTGCCGACCCCGACGACGCCACCGGTTTTGCCGCGGCGCTGCGCGCCAACACGAAGGTTATTTTTGCCGAATCCATCAGCAATCCCGGCATGGCGGTTGCGGACATCCCCGCGCTGTCCCGTCTCGCCCGGGAGCGCAACATTCCACTTGTGGTTGACAACACGCTTACGCCGTTGCCGTTGTTGCGCGCCGGCGCGCTGGGCGCGGACCTTGTCGTTCATTCGACCACCAAATATATCAACGGTCACGGCACGGCCATTGGCGGGGCGATCATTGACACAGGGAACTACGACTGGAAAAACGGGGCGTTTCCCGATCTCAGTCAGTTGGCGCGTCGCGCTGGTCAGATGGCCTTTCTGGCGCATCTCCGCAAGACTATCTATCGCGATCTGGGCGGTTGCCCCGCGCCGATGAACTCGTTCCTCATCTTGCAGGGTCTGGAAACGCTTGATATCCGGATGCGGCTGCACTGCGCGAACGCGCAACGGCTGGCGACGCACCTGCGTTCCCACCCGATGGTGCATTGGGTTAACTACCCGGGCTTGTCCGATTCCGCCTATCGCAAGCGGACCGATGAACTGCTGGCTGGACTTGGCGGCGGCGTGCTCACCTTCGGGCTTGACAGCAAAGAGGCGGCCCGGCGCTTTATAAACGCGCTGACGCTGGCAAAGAACATGACCAACCTGGGCGAGGCCAAGACGCTTGTACTGCATCCCGCGTCCACTATTTTCCAGGAGTATACCCCGGCGGAACGCGAACAGATGGGCGTACCAGAGGACATGTTGCGTGTTTCCGTTGGCATTGACGACGTTGACGACATCATAGAGGATTTTGAGCAGGCCATGACGAAGGCCGGCGCAACATCCGAAGGGCTCGATTTGAAAGCGAAGTGAAGCGCACTAAGAACGAGGAGAAACGCATGAAGATTATCGTGAATGGCGAAGAAAAAGACGTGGCGGCGACCACGGTGACGGGACTGCTGTCGGAATTGAAGATACGGTCGCCTGAACAAGTGGCCATCGAGCTGAACGGCGATATTCTCGACAGAAACGCCTATGAACAAACAGCGGTCAAAGAAGGCGACCAGTTGGAATTCATCTATTTTATGGGAGGCGGTCATGACGCTTACTGACACACAGATTGAACGGTACAGCCGCCACATCATCCTCGAGCAGATCGGTCTCGCCGGGCAGGAGCGCCTGCTTTCAAGCAAGGCCCTTATCGTCGGCGCCGGCGGTCTTGGCTCGCCGGCCGCGTTGTATCTTGCCGCCGCCGGCGTCGGAACCATTGGCATTGTTGACAATGACAGCGTGGAAATCAGCAATCTGCAACGCCAGATCATCCATCACACAGCGGACATTGGCCGGGACAAGGCGCTTTCCGCGGCCGAGAAAATGCGGGCCATCAATACCGATGTACAGGTGCGTACCTACAAGCAATATCTGCGGGCGGACAACATTGACAACATTATCCGGGAATACGATTTCGTCATAGACGGCACCGACAATTTCCCGTCAAAGTTCCTGATCAACGACGCCTGTTATTTCGCGGGGAAACCCTACTCACACGCGGGCATCCTCCGGTTCTCGGGCCAGACCATGACGGTGCTGCCCGGCCAGAGCGCATGTTTGCGATGCCTTTTTGACGGGCCGCCCCCGCCCAACGCCGTGCCGTCCTGTTCCCAGGCGGGCGTTCTGGGCGTTCTTGCCGGCGTAATAGGATGTCTGCAGGCCGCTGAGGCGCTGAAATTCGCGCTGCAGCAGGGAGAACTGCTGACCAACGCGCTGTTGACCTATGACGGGCTTCAAGGGACCTTCAGAAAGGTTCCCATTCGTCGCAATCCCCATTGCCGACTCTGTGGCGAATCGCCCTCGATTACCACTCTTGAAGAGGTCGAACAACCGGTCTGCGACCTGAAAGGAAAGGGATCATGCTGCACTACCTGAACATTGAACGACAGATTCTTGACGCTATGGTGAACCATGCCCGCGCGACGGCGCCTGTTGAAGCATGCGGCATCCTGTCGGGCGAGGGGCCGTATGTCATGGACATCCATATCATGACGAATGGGGACAACAGTCCCGACCATTTCTCATTGTTGCCCGAAGAACAGTTTGCTGTTGCCAAGGCGATACGCGCCAACGGAGAGAAGATGCTGGCTGTATATCACAGTCATCCTGAGACGCCCGCCCGCCCGTCAGACGAAGACCGTCGCCTGGCCTTTGCGCCGGGCATCGTACACATCATTATTTCGCTGGCCGATCCCAGGGAACCGGTTGTCAAGGGATTCCTGCTTGACGACGGAGAGGTTGTTCCCGTGTCGCTCCTTATTTCCAGGTCTGTCCGGCAGGCGCAAGACGGGATGGTGAAAGCATGAACTCATTACCCGAACCGATACTCCGCATTCCCGATAATATACGCGACGATGTGCTGGGCTACCGAAGCAGGGTTGAGGCCTTTGTTCGCGGCGACACAACGCCGGAAGCGTTCAAGGCGTGCCGCGTGGGTATGGGCATATACGAGCACCGGACAGCGGGCCGTTTCATGGTTCGTGTACGCCTTGGAGCGGGCATGGCCCTGACCCATCAGCTGATGCGCATTGCGGAGCTCAGCGAAACATACGGCAATGGCAGGTTGCATGTGACCACGCGCCAGGACATCCAGATTCATGATGTGTCGCTGGAACACACGCCGGATATCCAGGAGCAGCTGCTGGCGGTGGACCTCACCTCGCGCGGCGGCGGCGGCAACACGGTGCGAAATGTGACCGCCTGTCCCCGGTCCGGCAGCTGTCCGCTGGAACGTTTCGATGTCGCGCCCTATGCCGTGCAGACAGCGGAAAGCCTGCTGCAGCATAACCATGCGTTCAATCTGCCTCGCAAATATAAAATTGCCTTCTCAGGATGCGGCGAAGATTGCGCCCTGGCCTCGGTGGCCGACTTGGGCTTTTTTGCTCAGTTCCGCGACGGCGAAACAGGCTTTTCCGTTTTCGCCGGGGGCGGCTTGGGGCTGCATCCACGGGCCGGCATCCAAATAGAAACATTCATAAGTCCGGACGAAGTCGCCGAAGTGGCGGAGGCGGTACGCCGCGTTTTTGATAAACATGGAGACCGCACCAACAAACATAAGGCGCGATTGCGCTATGTGGCCGCCCGTTTGGGCCCGGCGCCGTTCAAGGAACTGTATCGGCAGGAACTGAAGACATTGCGCGCCGAGGGGCAGACAGGCAACATTCCTGAAATCCGAGATCTTGAGACACGGTTTCGGAACAAACCCGCGTCCGATGAGGCTGGAAACTGTAGTGTCCCTGAAAAATTTGCGCCGTTGTTGCTCACAGAAAAAGAGCCGGGATTGGCCACCATACAACTTCCGCTGCCCCTGGGGGATATTGAGGTGGACGCCTTGAAAACAGTGGCGCAGACAGCCGAACTGTACGGCCAGGGGATTGTCCGCGCAACGCAGCTGCAAGAATTATTGATCACCGGCGTACCCTGGGGCCACGTCTTAGAGGCGATTGCGTCGCTTGATTCCGCTGGGCTTGTTAACGGGCATCTGACGCGCGGGCCGCGTATAGTAACCTGCACAGGCGCGTCCACCTGCAAACTTGGCCTTTGCCTGTCGCGCGGCCTTGCCGAGGCCCTGACGCGCCGGTTTCAGGAGGCCGGGTTCACGGCGCGCCAGGACACCCCGATCATCCGGATCAGTGGATGTCCGAACAGCTGCGGCGGCCACCATGCCGCCGACCTGGGCCTTGAAGGACGGGCGGAACGCCGCAACGGCCGTTTGATGCCGACCTACGTTGTGCTGGCCGGCGGTCATTTGTCTGAAGAAGGGGCGCGCCTTGCCGCGCCCCTTGGCGCCGCACCGGCCAAGGATATTCCCGAGCTGATTGTTGAAATGCTGGCATCGGAAGACATGGCGACCGAGCGCATGCGCGAACGTATGGCCGGCTATGACCGCGACGACGCCTCGCTGCCGGATGACTATTATTGCGATTTTGGAAGCGTTGAGCCCTTTTCCCTTGCCGGACGCGGTCCGGGAGAATGCGGCGCGGGTGTATTCGACGTTGTGCGTGTGGACATTAACGAGGCGGAGCGATTCTTGCGAACCGCCGCAAAGGCCAAATCTCCTGCCGTGAAAACAGATGCCCTGTATCAGGCGTTGCTTGCCGC
>SLFT01000540.1 GCA_007124105.1 Candidatus Hydrogenedentota bacterium
GGAGCAGGGATGGGATAAGCACGTCGGCGGGCGGATCATTAGGCTGTCCGGTAACAATCTGCATTTTTAGGCTGAAGTTCTGCAAATTGGGCAAGACCGCATGCAGCGCGGTTGCAATATGACCAATCATACTGTCAAGAAATTAGCCTGTCTGCCCGGAGCGATGTTCTACATCCTTCAGGTATTCCGTTAGATTACCCGTGATATAGATAAACAACCCGCCGAGAATGGGAACCAGCGAGGTCGTGGCAGCGCAGGAAATGGCAAAAGTGAAGGCGGATACTATCAAGAACTCAAAATAGGTGAGCAGGATGCTCCACAGCAATAAAGTCGGCATGACGCCTTCGCGCAGATACAACGCCATAAAGAACAGGCCGCCCATCAGCGCCAGATTCACGATAATGATAAACTGTGCCCCCAAGAATTTCCCCAACAGGTACTGCATACGTCCGACCGGCTTTGAAAGGACCGTGTAGATAACCTTGTTCTCGATCTCGTTAGGCACCGTTGACGCTGAAATATACACAGCGATAAGAACGCCAAAAATTGCGATGGCTGAAACGCAAATGTCTTTGATCAGCTTGAGATCAACATCGGTTGCAGCGGAAGGGTCCAAGAACGACGCGATAAAGCTGGAACCGAAAATAACCAGTAAACTAAGCACCAGAAATCCTATCAACAGTTTTCGGCGCATACCTTCTCGGTAAGTGTACAAGGCGATATAAAAGGGACCACGAAAATAAGATGTTATTGCGTTCATAAGGTTAACTCCGGGCGGCTTCTGCGGCGCCGACTACGCGTACAAACAGTTCTTCAAGGGTTTCACGGCGCGGGGTCACACTGTGTAACTGGAGAGACTTGGTTTTACATAAATCAATCACATCGAAAATGGACAAGGAACCGCCAACCCGCAGCTGCGCGCGCGCGCCTGTGCGGTCTTCAATGGCGACGCCCAGCGCTTTTATTTCTTCGGCAATCGCGTCATTGAGCCCGTCAACATCAACGGTCATCTCACGCTTGATCAGTAATTCGTCCATGGAACCAATAGTCTGCAAGACGCCGTTAAACAAAATGCCAACGCGGTCGCTCATAAGTTCCACTTCAAGCAGTTCATGACTTGATATGAGCAATGTCTTTCCCTGGTCGCGCAGGCGCAACAGGATATCACGGATTTCCTTGCGCGCAATGGGATCGAGACCGGTTGTCGGTTCGTCAAGAATAAGAATGCGCGGGTCACTTATAAGCGCCTGGGCCAGGCCTATGCGCTGTCGCATACCTTTCGAATAGCCGCGCAACATGCGTTTGCGCGCGTGTTGCATTCCCACCATATCCAGCGTGGTGTCAATACGTCGTTTCAGGTCAGCGCCGCCCAAACCATACAACTTCCCATAATATGAAAGAATTTCCTCGCCGCGCAGGAAATCAGGATAGTACGCCCCTTCCGGCAGATAACCGATGTCCTTCTTGACCGCAGCGGAACTGATAGCGCGACTTCCCAAAATTTCAATAACGCCCACCGTGGGAAATATCAACCCTAACAGCATTTTTATGGTTGTGGTTTTTCCCGAGCCGTTTGGTCCGAGATATCCAAAAATCTCGCCCTCGCGAATCTCGATGGAGAGGTCTTTCAAAGCATGGACATCCTGACCACGCAAAGCACCCTCGTATATTTTTGTTAGGTTTGAAGTATAAATGGCGGTTGACACGTGTTGCTGACCTTTCCGATTACCGTGTGTAAGGACACTGACTCACGTCACACAGATGTGAGAGATGCCCGGGAAGCGTCGGTGATGCGCGGCCCGGTAAGTATCCACGAAACCAGTTGTCCGGCAGAAATGCCGCATTGTCCCAAGTGTAACTACGCATTGTCGGGCCGCAAACGACAATCATAGTACCAAAATCAGCGGCGCTATTCCAGAAAATTTTAGAATGGCAACCTTTTTATATGGCATGAACCATTTTGTTTACTAGACGGCGAGTCATAGGATCACAGGGCTTATTTCCATGAAAGCATTACAAACGCTCCCAGACAAATTATGTAACGCGACGTTCCTAACAACAGTTGACCATAGCCAGCCGTCACAGGTTCAACACGCGTGACAAGAAAAGAGAGAGACCACGGACAATATCAGCAGCAGCGCTACAGTATCTGGCTGGCGTCCCCGAATAATAATAAAACGCATGTACTTCTTCCGACACAACAACTGCTTTTTTATAGCGACCTTCGAGGCCGTAAACAAGGTTCACAGTATCCGCGGTCCTACGGCGCCACAAAATCAACAGGCGCCAGCGGCAGTCTGTCGCCCGCCTGCAATATCAACAGGCGCTCTTCGTTCGATATAACAAGTTTCTTTGTGTCTCTGTTGTATTCCTGCGCTTTCCATGGGCCTACTATTTCGTCGCCAAGACGGAATACCAGGCTCTCAACGCGTCCATCTGGATAGTTCAGGGTGCCACGAAACCGAGGCTCTGTATCTTCGCCATGCACGACACCTTGCATCGCAAAAAGAATCATTGGAACCACCGGCCCTTTATTTTCCGAGAGAGGCGCTTCTCCCTGTTCCCCGTCGCGAAACTCTTCCGGCTGTTTATCGTTGTCTAAAGGTTCTCTCGCTTCTTCGCTTTCCTCGGCCTCAACCTCTACCAGGGTTTCATCTTCCCGCGCATCAGTGGAAATCGTCCGGTCAACAGCCCCGTCAACTTCGCTGTATAAGTCAAAGGTGAGCGGTGCTGTTCGCGGCGCAATTGTATGCGCAAAAGCAATAAACGCGCCGCTGAATATGGCACACAATAAAATGAGTATTACAACAAGCGTCCGGGCAAGCCCCCAACGGCGCAATCCGTTACCAGCGGCTATACCCACGCCCACGCCTGCACAAGCGGCGCCGACAACCAGTACCCATGCGCGCACACTCGAAACTCTTACCGGACAGAAATAATCCTCTTCCACTACTTCAAGAAGATACACGTCCCCAGCGGCGCGTAAGAACAAGAAATATGCAAGAAACGCCAGCTGTATTGCCCAGGCCAGCGCGATTACCGGGCCACGCACAATGTGATTGACAAGTGCGGAAGATGTTGCTATACATATAATGCCGCATGTCAAGAGAAGGCCAAATTCATCCACACCGCTTCTACCCGTATCCGAAAACAACAATAAACCGATGATAATCAACATAGCAGCGATTAAGAGGAATGGCGCATCAACGCTTGTACGCCTTTTTCCAATGGCCCCGCCCAGTCGCTTCACCAGTGTGGATGTGGCTTCGGGAACTTCGGGAGATGCGTTGGCGCTTAACGTCTTACGGATCAACTCTTTCTCGCGCATAAGAACTGTTTCGACCTGCTGTATGTAGGCAAGTGTATCACGCCGTTTACGTTGGTTTGCTCCCTCCCTTTCCCACCGGGCGACCATATCACTCTTGTAGGCATTGGTTACTTTCAGGTCGTTTGTACAATCAAACAAAAGCTGCTCAAGGCGTTCGCGACAGAAGCGCATGAGCGCAGTATTCCGCGTCAACGCCGCTTCCGTCTCGGCGGTTCCTTCCTGTACTGTCATGGCGGGGAAGTTCTTTTCGGCAGCCATAATTTCCCACGCCGCTTTCCGCCGCTCAAGAGTGCTCCGCATCCGCAACGCATCCCGCAACTCATTGCCAAAGACAAGAAAGAGAGGCGTATCCGGCGGCGGCTTCACAGGCTCTGGTATGTCTATATGAAATGCATATTCATCAAAAGATTCCAAGGTGACATCCGCTGTGCCGCCCGCCATATTGGGTTCGTTAACGTTGCGCCAGGCCATCAGGTTATGATGATGGCGTCTCAAGCTTTCCCGCCGCGTACGCAGGTCCGATACCCGCGTCAAATATTGCCGTAAATCCAGTTCGCCGGCACGCAGCGAAACGTTAAGCCTAACGATGTCTTCGTCCACATCACGCAATTGCGTTTCGGTATCTCGTTGATGGGTTGCAAGTCTGTCTGCCAGTTTCACCCATGTACGCTGTAACGCTCGTTCGTACGCATCAAGAACGGGTCCACATGAATCCATTTCACCGCCATCCACTGCCGCTTGGATTCGCCTCCGCAATTCTGCCCGGTAACCACACAACAAGCGCAAAGGTTCCAATAAATCTAAAGGAACCTGTACCGGTCTGGCGCCCGTCCCGTCTTCTTGTGAATCTGAAGCCCTTCCGCCACTGTCATTGTCTTGTGACGCCGATTTTTTCTGTCCGTCTTTTTCGGGAATCAGCGTCTCAACCTCCTCGGCATCGGGAATATATTCCACCTTTGAAAGGCGCGTCACATCCAGACCTGTCACAGGTTGAAACGTAGCGGATGAAACAGGAGCATGCCCTTTTTCGGCAACCGATTCGGCGGGATAACGTTGGAATTGACCAGGCCTGCGCAACAGTTGGGGATGCGCCGCCAAGTACACATGTCGTGCCGCGCCGAGCGCCTCGTATTTATCTGGAACAAACCATTTCAGGTGGCACGCGACACATTTTGCTGGACGTCCATACATTTCAGGGGTGACGCGCATTTTCTGCCCACACAAACAAACAACGCGCAGTTCTTTATGATTTTTGTCTGTCATACAGCAATGCTTAATCACACCCTGGTTGTAATGCTTTGTATCTCCTCAGCAAGTGGTCTTGCGGCTGAAAACCCAATAAGAAAATCCTGGGCGACGAAGCGAGACGCCATACGCATTTCCACATCTCCGGCATGCGAAACAGCGCTTTGACCAAGGGTGAAACATCCGCAATACACTGACGGCCAATCCAAACTATTGCCGCGCTTCAGATTCAGGAGAAAAAGGCTGCTCATCAACAGTGATAGGCGCAATACGCGAATCAGGCGCGGGCCCATCACGCCAGAATGAATCCTCTTCTTCAATACGGAATACAATTTCGCCATCACGTGTCAATCGCCGGATACGTCGAATAGCCGCTTCTATTTCAACTGGGTCTGTTTCCAATCTCTCGATACGGCTTTTCGCTTCTTCAACCCGTGTTTTCAGCGCCTCAATTTCTGTTCTTACCGCCTCGAGCTGCTCTTCGTTCCGCCGGAATTCAACGTAGCGCATGTGGATGTCGCGTTGTTGGGCATAGCCATAGCCCACAGCCACAACAAGCACAACCCCCAATAACCATAAGAAAAGTTCTCTGCGCATAAGAATCCGGCGGGGAAGGCGCGAAGCGCCTCCCCCACTCTATCCCTTATTTTAAGTTAACGTTCGTAAAGGTAGCCATGCCGGGGAACCAAGCCTGAGTACCCAGTTCCTCTTCGATTCGCAACAGTTGGTTATATTTGGCAATCCGGTCGCTTCGCGAAGCGGAGCCTGTCTTGATCTGACCGGCGTTCACTGCCACCGCAATATCCGCAATAGTAGCGTCTTCGGTCTCGCCGCTACGATGCGATATGACGGTGGTATATCCAGCTCTCTGAGCCATCTGACAGGTGTCCAGCGTTTCCGTGAGCGTACCAATCTGATTCACTTTCACGAGAATACTGTTCGCTACACCTTCCTTGACGCCTCGGCTGAGGTACTCCACATTTGTTACGAAGAGGTCGTCGCCCACCAGCTGTATCTTGTCGCCCAGGGCCGCCGTCATTTTTTTCCAGCCCTTCCAGTCGTTTTCGCTGAGGCCGTCCTCAATGGAAATAATGGGATA
>SLFT01000059.1 GCA_007124105.1 Candidatus Hydrogenedentota bacterium
GGTCTCGGTTAGTGGTGAAAGGGAAGTATAGCATATCCCCACATAGTACGGAAAATCAGGCTTTGACTCAGAGCGTGTATAAGAAGTCCAGATTGCTCCGCTTCGCTCGCAACGACGATCAAGATATTACCGTCATTGCGAGCGATTTACCCCTCGGTGCGGGCATTTTCCTGAAAGAAACGGCGTGATCCAAAGTTTCGATTACGATTGACGAGCACGAGCACGAGCACGAAGGTCGTCGCCTCGTTTTTCGTGCTCGTGCCTCGTAATCGTGATTCGTAATCGTGACGACTTTTGCGAGCGAAGCGAGGCAATCTAAAGAGGTTCACAACGTACGATAAAGTGATGAAGAGCCGTTTCATACACGCCCTCTGTGTTGTTGCAAGAAAAAGGGCGCCATGCATCATCCCTTATGGAAGCGCATGGCGCCCGTACAAATCTGTCAGTCAGTGTTATTAGTCTTCTTCAGTACGCGATTTCTCGTAGGCCGCAACGATTTCCTTGGCTACGTGTTCGGGCACTTCTTCGTAATGATCGAGTTTCAGTTCATAGCTGCCGCGCCCCTGGGTCATACTGCGCAGGTCGGTAGAATAACGCAACACTTCCGCCTCGGGCACCAACGCGCGAATGACCTGCCTGCCGCCGCCCAGCGCGTCCATGCCGCTGATGCGTCCGCGGCGGCTGTTGAGGTCGCCGTTGATGTCGCCCATGTATTCTTCAGGCACGGTTACTGCAATTTCCATAATAGGTTCGAGCAGGCACGGTTTCGCTTGGCGTACGCCCTGCTGGATGGCCTTCGATGCGGCCAGTTTGAACGCCATTTCCGACGAGTCCACCGCGTGATAAGAACCGAAGAACAGTTCCACAATAACATCCACCACCGGATGTCCGCTAATCACGCCGCGCTCCAGCGCTTCCTGTGCGCCCCTGTCCACATGCGGAATATATTGCTTGGGCACTACGCCGCCGACAACGCTGTCAACGAATTCGTAGCCCGCGCCGCGTTCGTTGGGCCCAATACGCAGGTGGACATCGCCATACTGGCCATGGCCGCCGGTTTGCTTTTTGTGCTTGCCCTGTACTTCCACCTTCGCCTTGATGGTCTCTCGATACGCGACCTTCGGCGTATTGGTTTCTACTTCCACCTTGAATTTGCGCTGCATACGGCTGAGCAAAATATCCAACTGCAAATCGCCCATGCCCCGGATAATGTGGTCGTTGGTGGCGGTGTCGCGATAGTGCGAGAAGGTGGGGTCTTCTTCCGCCAGACGGTTGAGCGCCTCGCCGATCTTGTCTTCATCCGCTCGCGACTTTGGCAGGATCGCCAGTTTCACCATCGCCTCGGGCAGTTCTATGCCCGGCATGTGTATATTGGTGCCCGCCGCGCCGATGGTGTCGCCAAAATGCGTGTTCTTCAACTTGGTCATGGCCGCGAGATCGCCCGGGCCAACAGCGTCCACCTGTACCTGTTGTTTGCCGTTCAGCAAATAGAGCTTGCCCGTACGTTCCTTCGAGTTCGTAGTGACATTGTAGAAATCGCTGTCGGCTTTTAATGTGCCGCTCAATACGCGGAACAGGGTCAGATGACCTACAAAGGGGTCCACCACCGACCGGAATACTTGCGCGAGGAAGGCGCCGCTGGGGTCGGACTTGATTTCCTGCGTCTCGCCGCTTTCGTCCTTGGCGACAATGATGCGCGCCAGCGGGCTCGGGAAGGATTCCGCAATCATGTCGAGCAGTTCATCTATGCCAAGGTCCTGAGACACGCTGCCCGCCAGGATGGGGATGATCTTGCCCGTGGTAATGCCATTTTGCAGCCCCGCGCTGAATTCTTCCGGGGAGAGTTCCAGCGTCTCGAGGTATTTTTCCGTGAGCGCCTCATCCGTTTCGGCGACCGCCTCTACAAGCGCTTCCTTTAACGCGGCGGCGCTCTCGGGTAGTTGCGCCTCGTCGCCCTTGACGATATTCACGACGCCCTCGAGTCCGGCGCCCTCGCCGATGGGGGCCACAAGCGGTACGCAATGGCGACCATAGGCTTCCTGTAACATCGTAACAGTCTCATCGAAGCTGGTATGCTCGCGGTCCAGTTTGTTTACGAAAAATGCGCGGGGCACATTAAAACGCTCGGCGTATTTCCAGGCGTTGTCCATACCTACCTGAACGCCCGTTGACGCGTCGGCGACAATGACCATGCCGTCAATCAGCGGAGCCGAAGAAGCCATTTCGCCCAGAAAATCCATATAACCGGGATGGTCTATCAGGTGAATCCGACCGTCTTTCCATTCCAGATGGGCCAGCGCCATTGCAATACTGTGTTTGCGCTCGATTTCTTCTTCAAGATAATCGCAAACCGTGTTGCCCTCTTCCACCGCGCCAAGACGGCCGGTAAGCCCCACTTTGTGCAGGATATGTTCTACCAGCATTGTTTTGCCGACGCCGCCGTGTCCTACAATGCCGACGTTGCGTACTTTCCCCGGTTCAATTGTTGCCATGAAAAAACCTCCGGTGCGGGTTCTGCCCGTGATGCGCGGGCAAACATCGTTTAAGGAAATTTGGTTCGTGAAAAAACAGTCGTTGACTCGCTGATACAGAAATCAGGAACACGTAGTATACCTGTTATTCCCCGTCATCATCAAATTCGTGTTTTGGCGGATAATTTGACATCAAGCCCCAGATTTCGGTATAGTGCCGTACATTCAAGGAGGTTGCGGGGTTGCGTAATGTGTTACAAGTAAAACAATGGAGTTATCGCCATGCGTATATTATCATCTCTAAAGACTGCCAAAAAACGTCATCCCGGCTGTAAGGTGGTGCGTCGTAAAGGCCGCGTCTATGTAATCAATAAGATTGCGCCTCGCTTTAAGGCGCGTCAGGGCTAAGAATCTCTTTTGGCGGCGACGCTGCGCGTTGCCGCTGAATTGAGTGTTTGTGTTTGCGCGTATACGCGCGTGTGACAACAAAGGAACCCAAAAGCAACATGGAACGCACAACGGAAATAAGCAACGCCGCAGAAGACCCTGGACCGCGAAGTAGCAGTACTTTTGCGAGGGTGGTTGCGTTCGACCCAACGTTCCGAAAGAGGTAACTCTCTCCCTCCGGGCGCGCCTCCTCGCCGTTTTGTCACGCGGTGAAAACCCAAACCATAGGAGGCGCCTATCATGGATACTCCCACCATTGCGCCTGACTTGCAGGAACTGCTGCTCTCTGCAGAGACGGTTGACCTGCGCGCGCATCTTGAAGACATTCACCCCGCCGATATTGCTGAAGCAATAACCAATCTTGAGGCGGACAAACGCTGGGAAGCGTTGTCCAAATTCGAGCCTTATCTCGCGGCCGATGTGTTCAGCCACCTCGACGATGACGTTCAGGAGCGGATTATTGCCGCATTGAACCGCGCCGAACTCGCCTGGCTGATGACGCATATTCCCTCGGACGACCGCGTGGACATATTCCGTCGCCTGCCTGAAGAGCGACAGGAATCGTTGTTGCCCGCCCTGGCCCACGCCGAGCGTGAGGACATACGTCGGCTCGCGTCTTATCCTGAAGGCAGCGCCGGCGCGGTCATGACCTCGGAATATGTGACGTTGCCTGCCACGGTGACCGTAGATCAAGCCATTACCCGACTGCGACGGGAAGCGTTTAACAAGGAAACCATCTATTACGCTTACGTGGTGGACGAAAACCGTCGGTTACTGGGTTTCGTGTCCCTGAAAGACCTTATCCTGGCCAATCCCCAGGAGCGCATCGAGGACATCATGCATCGTGATGTCATCTTCGCGCGCGCCCATGACGACCAGGAGGAAGCGGCCCGGCTCATTACCAAATACGATATGTTCGTGCTGCCGGTCATTAACGGCAACGATGCCATGGTCGGCATTATCACCCACGACGACGCCATTGACGTGATTAACCAGGAACACACCGAGGACATGGAAAAATTCATGGCCATCGCGGGTTCGCACGAGGCGGGCGGGTATTTGCGTACGCCTGTAATGGAACACTTCAGAAACCGTGTCTACTGGATAATGGGCCTGGCTGTTATCGGATTGGTGTCGGGCACGATTATCCATCGTTACGAGGAAACCCTTGCCTCGCTGATGTTGCTGGCCCTGTACATGCCCATGCTCGCCGACACCGGCGGCAACACGGGCAGCCAGGCCGCCACCATTATCGTGCGCGCGCTCGCATTGAAGGACGTCAATTATGGCGATATCTTCCGGGTGCTGTTCAAGGAACTGCGTATTGCGTTGATGCTTTCGGCGATCCTGGGCTGCATGACCTTTGGCAGGGTCATGTTCCTCTCGCGCGGCGCTGACGTGCCCGAAGGGATGACGCTGCCCATGATCGGCTTTGCCATTGCAATCGCGTTGAGCATCCAGGTCATCTCCGCCACCATGGCCGGCGCCCTGTTGCCCATCATCGCCGCCTTCTTCAAAAAAGACCCCGCAGTAGTTGCCAGCCCTGCGCTCACCACAGTGGTGGACATCACCGGTCTGCTGATCTATTTCAACACCGCCAAATTCATGCTGGGGATTTGAGCAGCCGAGCCGGGATAGTCCGCATGGTTGCCCGATTTTTCTGGGGAGATATGCGGACCCATATCCAGGAGTGCGCGACATTTATTTATCATTTACGGGCATTATATCCATTTATACTGGACATACCGCCCGATTTCTGGTACAATAGGGACATGATGAGCATCATGGATATACGCGACCGGACACCAACGGAGACGCTGGATTACCAGCAGTTAATGTCGCTGCTGCGCGGGTACGCCAAGCCACGCGATCGTATTGGCGCTTTCATGGACAAAGGCGAGCTTATCCGTGTGCGACGGGGCCTTTACGTGTTTGGGGAACGTTATCGTCGCGGGCCGCTGCGTCGTGAAACCCTCGCCAACTTGATTTATGGCCCCTCGTATGTCAGCCTTGATTTTATGCTCAGTTGGTACGGCATGATTCCCGAGCGTGTCGAAGATGTGACATGCGTCACGACAGGGGAGAAGAAGCGGTTCACCACGCCGTTGGGCGTATTTACGTATCAACCCATGACGTTGCGCCGTTATAGTCCCGGGATTGCGTGGTCAGACGCTTATGATTCGCCGTGTCTTATCGCGTCACCCGAGAAGGCGCTGGTTGACAAAGTATGGATGGACAAGCGCTTCAGCCCGACAAGGCTTAGTGATTTCGACGCCTATCTATTCGATGATCTTCGGATTGACGAAGCGCTTTTGGCAACACTTGATATGAGCAAGATTTGCAGCATTGCCCGCATTTTCGGCGCCAGGAAGATAGCCATGCTCACGCGATTTCTGGCCCGCGTATCTCAGCAGCGTTCTGTTGCGTCAGCGAATCTTACGCCAACATAACCGTCGTTGTTCCAGCGGCGCCGCCAATCATCAGAAAACAATCATGAACCCCGCTATTGAACAGATGTTGAAAACATATCATTGTCAGACCACGGACGAATATGTGAACGCGCTTCGCGAGATATTGCAGCAAATCGCTTTGCTCGGGTTATGGCGCGCGAAGTTTTTTGAGTACGCGGCTTTTTACGGGGGAACTGCGTTGCGTATCCTTTACGGGTTGGACCGTTATTCGGAGGACCTGGACTTCTCGCTTCTCATGCCTGATGCCGCATTCTCGCTTGAACCCTACGGCGTGGCGCTCCAGCGGGAAATGAGTAGTTTTGGGTTCGATGTTTCCTTTGCAACACGCCCGCAACGAACGAAGTCCGCTATCAAATCCGCTTTTCTCAAGGCCAACACCTTACAACAGATGCTCGTTGTTCAGGGGCGGCCTGATACCATCTGGAATCTGCACGGCGGGGAAGTGTTGCGCATTAAACTGGAGATTGACACCGACCCGCCCGGTGGGTTCGATACGGAATTCCGCCCTGTTCTGTTGCCGAGCCCCTTTGCTGTGCGCGTATACAGCCTGCCCGATTTGTTCGCGGGGAAAATGCATGCGCTGTTGTGCCGAAAATGGAAGAACCGGGTCAAGGGGCGCGATTGGTACGATCTCGTCTGGTATATTGCGCATCACCCGGAACTGCGATTGCGTCATCTGGAGGCGCGAATGAGATACTCCGGCGACTGGTCCGAGGATGTTCGCCTCGACAAAACCGCGTTCATGCAACGGCTGCGCGACACTGTACGGTCGCTAGACATATCGCACGCCAGAGAAGAGACAGGGCACTTTGTCAAGGACAAGCAATCACTGTCGTTGTGGTCGCAACAGTTCTTTATGGACATCATTGAGCAGATCAAAATTGTGTAGACAATGGCGGCTACTTGATCTGACTTGCGCCGGTCTATAGACTATTTTCAAGCTAGGGCAGCGCATCGTTCCTGTAAGCAAAATCTGTATTGCGGGTTGCGATTCCGCAATTATCGAAAGGATATAATATGCGTTTCAATCATCCGTCAGCGGAAGTATTCGTTCCAGATGGAACGCCCATGCCTGATGCAGCGTCGCGCACCACCCACCTGGCTGTGGGCGCGCATCAGGACGACTTGGAAATCATGGCCTTTACCGGCATCATAACCTGTTTCCAGCAGAGCGACAAATGGTTCTCCGGCGTGGTGGTTACCAATGGCGGCGGTTCGCCGCGGGCCGGCGTTTACGCGGATAACACGGACGAGGAGATGATGGCTGTGCGTCGCGCCGAGCAAAAGAAGGCCGCCGTGCTGGGCGAGTACGGCGCGCAGTATTTGTTGAACCATCCGAGCGCGGCGGTGAAGGACGGCGCGAGCATCTCCGTAATAAGCGATCTGATTGCCATTCTTGAAGCGACCCGTCCGGAAATCGTATATACCCACAATCCCGCCGACAAACACGATACGCACGTAGCCGTGACGGCGCGACTCATTGCCGCCATACGCAGTCTACCTGCGTCAGAGCGCCCGAAAAAACTATACGGCTGCGAGGTGTGGCGCGATCTGGACTGGATGATAGACGCGGACAAAACGGCCTTTGACGTGTCGGCGCACGAAAACGTACAGGCATCGCTGCTCGGCGTGTTTGATTCACAGGTGGCCGGCGGCAAGCGATATGACCTGGCAACATTGGGACGCCGTCGCGCACACGCCACCTATCACGCCTCCCATGAGGTGGACACGGCTACTGGCATGACCTTTGCCATGGAGTTGACGCCGCTGGTGGTGGATGACGCCTTAACGTTGCATGAACTGACACAGCAACATATACAACGTTTTTCTGACGAGGTATCCGAGCGTCTGAAAAAAGTTGGCGCCTGACCTGTCTATTCCCGCGCACTTTCGCGCGTTCAGAAAGGCAACAAAAATAAGGAGCCGGCGAGTATGAAAACCTATCCAACGGGAGCGCTGCTACTGGCAATGATTCTGCTGATTGTGGGATGCGGCCAGAAGTCCGAAGAAGACGCCGCGCACTGGGCAACAGCGGAAATGGACGACATTCTGACGGAATATCAGGCCGACGCGCCGCCCGAACAGGGAGACTGGCTGATGCTGCATTTGCCGGCGGAAATGCCGCACCTCAATCCGCTTACCAGTTCTGATATGTACGCGAGCACCATGTTAAGCTGGATATTCGATACGCTGCTGGACCGCGACCAGGAAACCATGGAAAGCATTCCGAACGCGGCCAACGCCTGGGATGTATCGGAGGACCACCTGGAATACACCTTCTATTTGCGAGAAGATATGCGCTTTTCAGACGGCGAACCGGTTACCGCCCATGATGTGAAGTTCACCTATGACATGTTGATGAATCCCACTGTGGACGCCCCGCATCTGCGCAGCTATTTTAACGACGTTATTGACTGTGAAGTGGTGGATGGGCATACCGTGCGCTTTACTTGCAGCCAACCGTATTACCGGCATCTGGTCATGCTCGGAAGTTTGTACATCATGCCCCGGCACATTTACGGCGAAGGCGACTTTAACAACCATGCCAATAACCGCATGCCTGTGGGTTCGGGCATGTACCTGGTGGAACAGTGGGAGACGGGGCAGCGAATCACCCTGACGCGCAACCCCCATTATTGGGGCGAATCGGAAAAAGGCTGGCCCTGGTTCGACAAAATTGTGTACGCCATTATTACGGACGACAACACCGCATTCCAGGTGCTGTCTCGGGGCGACCTGGATTTCATGACCATGCCCGCCGAAACGTTTATGCGACGCGCGAACACGCCCCGTTTCAAGGAGCGGTTTAACCGCTTCGCCTACTCGCGCCCGGCATACAACTATATCGGCTGGAACATGCGCAAACCCATGTTTGCGGACAAGACAACGCGTCTGGCGCTGACCAAACTGTTGGACCGCGAACTCATCCGCGACGAAATCTACTATGGCCAGGCGCAGGTCATCTTCGGTAATTTCATGCCCGACACGCCCGAGCATCACGATGAACTCGCGCCCGTGCCCTTCGACCCCGATGCGGCGGTTGCATTGCTTGAAGGATCGGGGTGGCGCATGGGCAGCGACGGTATTCTGGAACGAGACGGCATACGGTTTCGTTTCGAGGCTGGCACCACCATCCAGAACCCGGTGGCTGAAAAAGTGCTTACCGTGTATAAGGAAGAACTGGCGCGGGTGGGCATTGAGCTGGTGATACGGCCCATGGAATGGGCGTCGTTGCTTGATCGCGTGGACAAGCGCGAGTTTGACGCTATTCTTATGGGCTGGTCCATGCCGCCCGACCCCGACCCGTATCAGGTATGGCATTCGTCGCAGGCGGAGGCCGGCTCTAATTATGTGGGTTTTATTCACGAAGAATCAGACGCGCTTATCGAACAGGCGCGCGTGGAATTTGATCGCGATACGCGCATCGCCCTGTATCACCGGTTCCAGGAAATCCTGTACGAGGAACAACCCTATCTGTTCCTGCTTGCCCCGAAAGTGCTCGCGGCCGGCGACAAGCGCGTCCACGGCATACAAGTGTATCCTTTTGGCGTGGACCAGCGCGAATGGTTCGTGCCGCAAGACATGCAACGATACGGACAATGACATGCGCGCGTATATTGTTCGCAGACTTCTGTTAATCATCCCGACCTTCATCGGTATCAGCGTGTTGACCTTTGCGTTGATACAGCTGGCGCCGGGGAGCCCGATTGCGTTCCGCTTGCAGGGCATTGAAGGGGCGATGACCGCCGACGCCGCCACCCAGGAGATTATTGAACAGACCCGCGCCCTGTATGGACTTGACAAACCCATACCAGTGCAATACGGGCTGTGGCTGAGCAGACTGGTGCGCCTTGATTTTGGCAACAGCATGAAAGACCAGCGGCCCGTGATAGACAAGATCGCCGAAGCGCTGCCCATTACCCTGCAACTCAATATCCTGTCGTTGCTGCTGGTATACCTTATCAGCATTCCCATTGGCGTGTATTCCGCCACCCATCCCGGCACCAGACGCGACAGCGCCATCACGTTATTCCTGTTCATGATATACAGCATGCCCGCGTTTTGGGTGGCCATGCTGCTTATCCTCTTTCTGGGCGGCGGCGAGTATCTCAACTGGTTCCCCATTTATGGACTCCAGTCAAGCGACGCGGAGAGCTTTTCTTTGCCTATGCGTCTGCTCGACCGGCTTTGGCATATCGCGATGCCCCTGTTCTGCCTGACTTATGGAAGCCTCGCGTTCTTGTCGCGGTACATGCGCGCGGGCATGATGGACGTCATGCGTCAGGACTATATCCGCACAGCCCGCGCGTATGGCTTCTCCGAACGCACGGTAGTGTGGAAATACGCCATGCGCAATTCCCTCATTGCGATCATCACCTTGCTGGGCGGGTTGTTGCCGGGGCTTATTGGCGGGAGCATCATCATCGAGAGCATCTTCTCGATTCCCGGCATGGGCCGACTCGCCTTCGAGGCCGTGTTGAGCCGCGATTATCCGTTGATTATGGGAAACATCGCCATGGCGTCGCTGCTCACGCTGGCGGGGCTGTTGCTTACAGACATCTTATACGTACTGGTGGACCCAAGGATAAAACTGGGATGACAAATCGTTCAGGGAAAGAATACGAAAGCGCGGCAACCGCGCCGCAGGCCGCCGCGCACGGCGCGTCCGTGAAATATCCCGCGTGGACCCAGTTCAAAAAGAACAAGCCCGCGCTCGTTGGGGTGCTGCTGGTGCTGTGCGTCGGATTTGTTGCGTTGTTCGCTCCCTTTCTGGCGGGCGACGTGCCCATTGTCATGCGTAAGAACGGTCACATCTACTGGTTCCCCAACGTCATTACGTACGCCCGATTGACCGCGGAGAACATGTACCCGAATTTTGACCGCTGGGAGCCAGGCGACGGCGAATTCGCGCTGCGTCCGCCCGTACCGCACAGCCCCTTGCGCCAGAATCTCAGCAACCGGCTGCGACCGCCCGAACGCGGCCACTGGCTGGGCACCGACGACCGTGGACGCGACGTGCTCAGCCGCATTATCTGGGGCGCGCGCATTTCCATGTCCGTCGGGTTCATTGCCGTGGGCATCGCTGTTGTCATCGGCGTTGTGCTGGGCGCGCTGGCCGGATTCTACGGCGGAAAAGTGGACGCCCTGATCCTGCGCGTTATCGAAATCTGGATTTGTATTCCCGCCTTCTTCCTGATCATCACCGTCATGGCCTTTCTCGAACCCAGCATTGTGAACATCATGGTGGTTATTGGGCTGACCGGCTGGCCGGGCGTGGCGCGACTGGTGCGCGGCGAGTTTCTCAAACAGAAACAACAGGAATACGCGCTGGCCGCCCGCGCCTCGGGCCTCAGCGACCGGCGCATCATCTTCCGGCACCTGCTGCCCAACGCGCTCAGCCCGGTTTTTGTAAGCGCCACCTTCGGCGTGGCCGGCGCCATACTCACCGAATCCGGATTAAGCTTTCTCGGTTTCGGCGTGCCGCCGCCGACTGCCAGCTGGGGCGAGGTGCTCAAACAATCCCAAAGTTACGTGGATTTCGCCTGGTGGCTGGTGACCTTCCCCGGCGTCGCCGTCTTTATTACTGTCGTCTCCTTTAATCTGGTCGGCGACGGGTTGCGCGACGCGCTCGATCCGCGATTGCGCCAATAAAAAACACGCAGTTCATATACGCGTCATTGCCAACGTAGTGAAGCAATCTCATTCGAATTACGCCAGATGGCTTTGCTCACCATGACCGGATAGCATGTGGTTCACCCGCTGGGTGATGCGCCTTGAAGGTGTTAACGCCCAATCCATGAGCGTTTTCTCGAAGCAAGGGCAAGGGAAAACCTTCCGGTTCGCCCTTACCCGAAACTATGTACACGCGGTATAGTACGACCGCGCCCAACTGCGTCCAACTGCGTCCGACCGAGTCCGACTGAGTCCGACAAGAACCCTTGCCCCCCGTTTCCGCTACGGCGCGGCAATACCAGGCACCGGCATACCCTTGCTGAACGTTATCTCGATGCTCAATTCAGAAAGCGCCGAAACGCTTGCGACGACCGGCGAAACCATTCAACGGACCCGTCGCTGAATCGCCGCTGCCTGTCGCCCCATACGCGCTCACAACCGCGCATAAAACCGCTGTTAGAAAAATGACTGTACAACCCATGACTTCGGGCTCCTGTTGACGTTGAGGGCAAGCACCCAATACTATGTCCAGAATAAAGTCGCGCCAATGAATCAATGATTATATCATGTCTATTACTGCCTGCCATCAGAAAAACGCGACATTGCGCTCATGCGTAGCAATTTGGCGAGTAGTGCCTTATTCTCAGGACTGTTCGGTTGCCGAAAAATTAAGAGATAAGAATCTGGTGACTTCTTACTGCTTGAAAAATGATACTATTTGTGGTACTGTGTTGCTGTGAACAATAAGCATCGAAATACGTTGAAGGCAGTAATGGCGTCAAATACGCCCAAGCAGATGGCATGGCGCGATATAGAAGCGTTGCTTCTGGCGCTCGGCGCAACAATAAAACAAGGACGCGGTTCTCGAATACGTGCGGAACTGAATGGGCATCAAGCGGTGTTTCACCGGCCACACCCAACGCCTTTGGCAACAAAGGGGTTGGTCCGTGCTGTGAAGTTTTTTCTTCTGCAAACAGGAGTCGAACCATGATAGCGTATAAAGGATATTTTGCGGAGCCAGTATACGATCCTGAGGACAAGACATTCTCCGGCATCGTGCTCAATACCAATACTGTACTGCACTTTGAGGGGAGAACGCCGGAGAAACTGGAGAAGGCCTTTCGAGATACGATAGACGATTATCTGGCGTGGTGTGAGGAAGAAGGAAAGACACCGGAGAAACCCTTCTCCGGAAAGTTTCTGGTACGCATTCCTCCGGAATTGCACGGCTGCGCTGTTGCCGCCGCCAGACGCAGCCAACAGTCGCTCAACGCTTTCGTTGCGGACGCATTGCGCGCGAAACTTGACCGCGCCGCGTATGGCAACCGCAACAACGCCTGAGCGCGCTGTATCAGGCGTCGCCCATTTCCCGGCGCAGTTCTTGTAATTGATTCTTCATTTTTCGCAGGGTTGGCGTATGCGTTTTCTTGTCTGCGAGGTTGTGTTTTTCGTCGGGATCGGGGCCGAGATCAAAGAGCCTGTACTGATTGATTGTGGGGTAGTGGATGAGTTTGTAATTATCCACGCGAATCATGCGCTGCTTATCCATGTACGCGCCGTAGATGGCGTCGTAACCCACCGTGCTTTCGCGTGTAATGAGGGGCATAAGGCTTCTGTATTGCACGTGGTCGGGAACATCCGCGCCGGCCAGTTCAATAGTGGTGGGCATAATATCCTGGAGGTATACCGGCGCTTGAACGCGTTGGTTGGCGGGCGCGTCGGGTCCCACAACGATAAGGGGCGCTTTCATGCTGTGCTCGTACATGTTCTGTTTGCCCATAAACCCGTGTTTACCCACGGCCAGACCATGATCGGCGGAAAAAAATATCCAGGTGTTGTCGGCGCGGCCTGTTGCCTCGAGCGCGTCGAGGATGCGCCCGATTTGCGTGTCCGTGTGCGAGATTATGGCGTAGTATTCGCGTCGTTGCGTACGCACGGCGTGTTCCGTGCGCGGGAACGGGGCAAGGCGCTCGTCGCGGAGGGCGGGGCTACAGCCGATGGCGTCCTTGTCGGGATACTCCGGCAGAAAATTATCCGGCAGCCCGACGCCGTCAAGGGGATGTTTGTCCAGATACTCCCTGGGCGCCTGACGCGGATCATGGGGCGCGTTGAAAGCGAGATACATAAAAAACGGCACATCGTGTTCCGTCGCGTCACGCAGGAACTCGACGCCGTCATCGCCGAGCGCCTCGCTCCAATGCGCGCCGCCCGTCCAGAACCCGCCCAATTCCGGGTTCGTCGGGTCGAAGGGGTCCGGAACGCCTTCTTTCGGGCGATCATATTGTTCTGGCACATCCGGCGGCATCCCGCCCCGTATATTGCGCGTTGTCTGGAACGCCTCGTCGGCGTTACAGTTCACGTGCCATTTGCCGGACATGTACGTGCGATATCCGGCGCGTTCGAGATACTGCGGCCAGAGCCGCCCCGCGGCGCATTCCTCTGGTACGCGGGGATCAATCGCCTTCGCGTTCCATAGAAATCGTCCCGTAAGCAACATGGTACGGCTCGCCACGCAGATGGCGCCGTGCCAGCCGCCCTGGTTGTAGCAATTGTCAAAACTGACGCCGCGCCGCACCAACCGATCAAGATTCGGCGTGTGCGCCTCGTCGCAACCCAGCGCGGCGATGCTGTCAAAGGTTTGGTCGTCGGCGAAAATAAACAGGATGTTCGGTTTGGCGGATGGGTTGGCGCGCGCCGTGGTCGCGCCCGCCAGCGTACACAGGCCCAATGCGCCTGTTGTTTGGCACAAGAAATCTCGGCGGTTGATAGTGGTGTTGCTCATTTCATTATCTCTTCTCGTTGAAAACCAGGACACGGGCATCCGGTATCCCTATTGCCTGCGTATTGTCTTATTCGCTTTCGGGCGCGACGAGTGCCGTATAGGCCGGGCGACTGCTCGTTTCATCCGAGGCGATGATGAGGGCATAATACCGTTGCTCCGGCGTGGGGTCGGTGTCTATGTAGTGGTCCAGCGGGGTACGGCCAAGACGCGTGGTTTCATCAGGCGCGAATGCGGGCGCGTCCGCCCGGTGCAGTTCCGCCTCGAGGCCGATAAGATTCGCGTCCTGTTGCCAGGCGACGCGCACACTGCCGTCGCTTTCCAGTGTGGCCGTTGGAACAGGCGCGGTTTCCGGTACAGGCGGCGGAATAAACATGCGGCATTCGCCGGCGATGAGTTGCGCGCCGGGCATGTCAACCCGTGGCGTCGCCAGCGCTTTGTCGGCGGCGTTACGGATGACGCCAAGCATGGCCTGGTATTGGGGGGCGTCCGTAGACGCGAAGGGTACAACTGGTTTGCCGCTTCGGTCCGGTCGCCGCATTTCATAGGTCGGGTACGCTTCAACCGGCTGCACGGCGTGGCCGTAACCCCCGCGCAGCAAATGAATGCGCTGGCTTTCCGGTTCCACCTTGCGATCGCGGCACCAGGCGAGGCCATGCCCCGCATCGCCTTTGGCCAGCGGCGCGCGCAGGATACGGCTGTATTCCGGGTGTTTGAGATTAATCCAGTCGTTTTCAAAAAAGGTGATGTCGTCGCCGTCGCCGTGACATTGCAGACAGTTGAACTGTCCCATCATGGCAACAAGCAAGTCGCGCGTAGCGTCCCAGTGGTGGATGGCGCAACCCGCCTCGGTGGCGTTCCATGTGCCATGATACAGCCCGTTGGTATCCATCCACGCCATGAGCAGGTCCCGTTCTTCCCGGGACAACTCGGGGATGCGTCCCTTGTGTCCGTCCACCAGCAGTTCAGCCAGCGGCGCGGCGCCCGAGCCATGCGCGCGCGGCGGGAAAATCTGGGAAGACCAGAAGGCGGTGGCGTTCATGGAATCAATCCCGGCGATCCAGTGCGCTGTCAGCTGGGTCTTGCGACGGCTCACAAGGTTCTCATAGCTGATGTTGAAGTGTTGCGTCCAGCCGCCCGACAAGTCCAGTCCGGCGGCAATATCTTCTTCGCCGCCGTGGCAGCGCACGCAATGTTTGTCAAGGATAGGCTGGACCATGCTTGGATAGTCCAGATGACCGCCGCCCCAGCGTTCCGGACGCGGCTGTTGGGGTCGCCGCGTTAATACAGCCGGGACTATTGCGCCGGTAGCGGGCGTTGTCTCGCGGGACTCATGACAGCCCACGCATGAGCGCGCGGCGCCGGGCGCCGCCTGCACAAAGGTGCGCATGCTCTGCACCAGGCGTCCGTCTTCGTCCAGCGCCTGAAAATACAGCGCCCGTCCGGAGGGCGCCTCGAACCAGGCCGAACCATCTTCTGCTACGGGAACGACCCCGTGAAAAATTTTGGGGCTCCACCCCAGCGCCGCGCTGATAAGAAATACCTGATTGTACGGACTGCCGCCCATCAGTGTGGAACTTATCCGGGACGTTTCCTCGAGTATGCGCACCTGTGTTACCTCGCCACGCGCCACCCCGTCAAGACCCTGGTAAATATCCTGTATCAAAAAAGTTCCGGTAGCGGCGCGTCGATCAACCATGGATGGGATAACCGGCGGTCTGGTGCGGGATTTCACCAGCATGGGATCGTGAAGACAGATGTCAGGGTCCTCGAGCAGCGTTATGCGACGGCCCTCGCGGTCTATCATCTCGATGATATTACGCTCCCGTCCCGGCGGACGTCCGCTGAACAGAAAGACATCGGAAGTTACCGGCCATGGTTCGCAAGAGTCGCCCGTGTCGCGCAACGGATCATTGGGGTATTCAAGGTTGGTAACTGCCGCCGGGTCGTTCTTGCCAACCGTCGGGTCAACCAGCGCGATGGCGCCGCGCGGCGGGGCGTTGTGCTTCGCGAAGGCGCCGACAATCAGGTCTGTACCCGGCACGGGGCGCGCGTCGAGAATGGCCTCGGGAAAGACCATGTTGTTGGCGTACAACGCGGTTTCCTGAGTGCCGTCGGGATTGACCGTCCACAGCGACTGTATGGTCAGCGCGTTCTTGTCAATATACTCCCAGCGCCCGAACAGGATGCGTCCGTCGGGCATCACGGCGGGATCAAATTCATCCACATTGTTCACTGAGATGGGGTGTATGTCCGAACCGTCGGCATTCATCACGTGCATAATGGAAACACCGGTATTGGCGCAGGGCACCAGGCCGCTTGGGCGCGTTGATAAGAACACAATCCGGTCGTCCGGCAGGTAAGCGGGATAAACGTCGTGTTGGCCGCCATGGGCGCCCTGGTAGCGGTCCAGTGTCTTCTCGGGATCGGTGAGACGGCGCAACCCCGTGCCATCAATGCGCACTTCGTAAATGCTGGTGCTCCCGTGCGGTTCTCCCTTGAACGTAAACAGCACACGCGTGGCGTCCCAGGAAAGGTTCGGGTCGCTGTAAACGCCCTCGCCGGGCGACCCGGGTGTCGTGGGGTCCACCAGTGGACGGATATTCCATTCATCACGCGGCGCTGTGGGATTCTCGAGTATGTAAACGCCGCCGCCGCCGGGAGGCCACTTGTAGTAGGTGTCGTAAATATGGATGCCGGTGTACGAGTGCCGTCTGGTAAACAACAGCGGCGCGTCCAGCAACGAGATCATCTGCGCTTCCAGTGCGGCGTCGTTGTCGGCCGCAACGGCCTCAACGCCGCCTGAAACAACCAATCCAAGAAGAAGAAACAGAGCAAGCATGGGGTGGGTATCCTTCGAGGCTAATTATCATGGTTCAGGGCAAAACGAAATGTTGCCTGCGTGACAACAAGGACATGTAACGCAAAGGAACTACAGGCAACACCGAAGCAATCAACAGCGAGATGCTGCCCCATACGTCTTATGCGCTCCATAAGTCCCATAATGTCCAATAATTTTCCAATGACTATCCGCAAGCAAATTGTATCACGAAATCTCCACCGCGCCAATCAATTCGTTAATATCGGCAATGCCGTGTTTCCGGCAGTAAAGTTCGATTCCCTGCGCTGTCTTGATGGCGGCGTCGGGCCTGCGAAAAGAAGCGCAGCCGACCGCTACCGCGCGCGCGCCGGCGAGCAGGAATTGAATCGCGTCGTCCGCGCACATAATGCCGCCCATGGCCAATACGGGGATGCGCAGGGCGCGGGCGGCGTCCCATACCATTTTCAGGGCGACCGGCCGTATGGCGGGGCCGCTGAGACCGCCCACGATATTACTGAGCCGCGGCTTGCGTGTTTCGGTGTCTATGGCCATGCCGATGAGCGTATTGATGAGGGATACGGCATCCGCGCCGGCCTCTTGCGCGGCCAGGGCGGGCGCCGTAATGTCAGCGACGTTTGGCGAAAGTTTAATGAACACCGGCAATGTTGTCGCCGCTTTCACAGCCTCGGTGTAGCGCACGACTTGTTCAGGGTGTTGCGCCACAAGGCTGCCGCCCCGGGTTTGTTGCGCGTCGTGAACATTGGGGCAGGACAGGTTCGCTTCGATGGCGTCCGCGCCGCCTTCCGCTTCGAGCCGTTGCGCCAACGCGGCATAGTCGTCGGGGCTGCTGCCGTAAATGTTGGCAATGATAACGCACTTCTTTTCGCGCAGGTAGGGCAATTTCTCTTTGAGATAGACGTCAATCCCCACATTCTGCAGCCCGATGGCGTTGAGCATGCCCGCCGGCGTCTCGACAATGCGCGGCGGCGGGTTTCCCGAACGCGGCTCGAGACTCAGGCTTTTGACTGTGACGGCGCCAAGACGCGACACGTCGAAATAATCCGCGTATTCGGCGCCATAACCAAAAGTTCCCGACGCTACCGTAACAGGATTCTTCATGATCAGGCCGCCCAGATCAATCTGTAGATTAACGGTCGTCATAAGCGCTCCAACGTATTGCGCGTGATTCAAACACAGGGCCTTCACGGCACACACGCGCCATTTTCCCAAACGCGTTTTCAGCGATGGTCTCGACGACGCATCCCATGCACACGCCGTCGCCACAGGCCATTTCCGCTTCCAGCGATGCATGGCAACGCGCGCCCGCCTCAACGCATACATCGTGAATCGCGCGCATCATCACGGTGGGGCCGCAAACATATACCACCGTATCGGCGTCCGGCTCGAGCCGTCGCAAGCAGGCGTCGGCAAACCCCTTGAAACCGGCGGAACCATCGTCCGTGGCCAGCGTTGTAACGCATCCCATTTGCGCAAACTCTTTTTCACACAACAGGAAGTTGTCCGTGCGCGCCGCAAGCAGTATTTCCGGTGCGCTACCCGTCTGTTCTATGAGCGCTTCGGCCAGTCCGGGCAGGGGCGCCACCCCAATGCCGCCGGCCACCAGGATGTAACGAGCGCAGTCGTGTTCGATGGGAAACCCATGGCCCAATGGCCCCTGTACATTGATGCGTGTACCCGCTTGCAGTCCGGCCAGCATCCGCGTTCCTTCTCCCGCGATTTTATAGAGAATGGAAACGCTGTCCTCAAAAATACGTTCGATAGACATGGGTCGGCGCAGGAAAGGACAATACCCCTCGCGCACCTCGAGCATGCAGAACTGTCCGGGGCGCGCCGCCGCGGCAA
>SLFT01000138.1 GCA_007124105.1 Candidatus Hydrogenedentota bacterium
GCCGCCCAACCCATCGGATGCGTATCCGTTTTGTATGGTGAATCCATCCAGCACAGCAGGCGCATTTATCTCTACCGGGCGAGAAGAATAATTGCCATCAATCATCGTGACATTATATACAGGGTCTCTTTCTTCCAGCGTCGTTTCGTACCCCGCAAACCCGCCGTATAATTCAATCTCTTTGTCAATCACAACCGCTGCCGTTTCCACAGCGGCCACGTAGGCGCCTGCGGCAACCCATATTTGGTCGGACGGCCCACTTATATCTATGGCCTGCTGGATAGTTGTGAAAGCAGTCGCCCAGCTCGCGCCGTCGGCATCGGGCGGATCGCCGTTAGTATTAACGCGGCGGATTTCCGCGCCGGCCATATACGTCAGGCAAATCAACAAGACAAAACCAACGGCTACTCTTTGGGGCATCATTCTGTCGCGCATGGCCCATTCCTTTACATGTAAAAACTTTCCCGATAACTCATCATCTGCCAATGTATTACGCTCAAAATCCACAGTACTATTATACCCGGTTTGCCACTCCAAATACAGTAATTTGCCGCGCAGGCTATTCTTTACTACAATATACGCCAATGCAACGCATAACCAAGGAGATCACAATGCGCTACCTACTCATGCTGTTGGCCTGTTTGACGCTGGTTGCCTGCGCCGGCGATGAAGGCGTGCGTCACGGCGGCGCGGACGTATCGGACCAACGCGCGCCACAGCGCCCGGTTGTTTCAAGCATTGAAGAAGAAAAGGCCCAGCGCGAAGCGGCATTGGCCCGCCGTAAATCATTGCCCACGGGCGTGCTGGAGATAGACATTGAAAACGTAGTTGGGAATCGGTTGCCGGCGCGGGTTGATTTGATGAGTTTTGACGACGATGTTACGGTTTCCCTTGACGTTCCCCGGGGTATTCTGGAATCGCAACAGCCCGTAGGCAATTATCGCGCCTATGTCCATGTATATGATGAAGGCGTTCCGGTACTGGTCGAGGTCGAGGATATTGTAATCCGCGAAGGCCGGCCATCCTATCTCCTGGTCAATTTACTCGAGGGCACCGGCGGCGTTATGCCGTTGCGCAGTTTCGATTCCGATGGCGACCTGGCGCTGGACAGAGTGGAACTGAAGATGGGTACCGATCCCTACGATGCGGCAAGCATTCCCGGCCGGGCTGAGTTGTTCCATGACACCCATGTGTTAAACGATTCCGCCCAATGGTATCGCGGCGAGATGCACGCCTATTCTCATTATGGCGTTGGCACGGAAAGCGTTGCGGAACTGGTTCGGCGCGCCGAACGGGCCGGACTCGATTTCCTTGCGATTACCGACCGCAACACCCTGGCAGCCACGCGCGATCCAGGGTTCCAGAGCGACCGTATCGCGTTGTTGCCTGCAATGGAATGGGGCACGGACGAGATGGGCGTTGCGCTGGTATATGGGCCGCGCACAAAACCTGACCCACCGACAAATATGCGCGCCGCGCAGGCCGAGTGCATCCGCGTACAGGCCCAGGGCGGCGCGTGGGTTATTGCGCACCCCACTTTCCCCACAAAGCCCTGGCAATGGGGGCTCAGCTTTGTAAACGGCGTACAGCTGTGGTTCAGGAACTGGCGCGAGGCGCCGCCTATGTCGCTGGCCCATCTCGGCGAACCGGCCAAGGAACGCTTGAATGGACAGTTGGTACATTCCATCGCGGCAGCGGCAGCGGCCATAAACCACGGCGAAATGTCCGCGAACGCGCAAGCCAATCTGTTTTATGACTACGAATTGGTCCGCGGATTGATGGCGTGCGCCATCGGCGGCAGTGGCAGCGGCAGTCCAAGCGTCCCCCTCGGGAAACCGGTCACCTATATTCATGCCCGCGAACTTTCCGTCCCAGGGCTGCTCGAGGGGCTGCGACTTGGGCGCACATACATATCAAGCGGCGTAGATGGACCCAGATTGCTCTTCGGCGCAGATGTCCTGAACAACGGCGTGATTGATGTGAGCATGGGCGGTGTTGTCCCGTTGAATGTGGAGGTGACATTTGAGGTTGCGGTTCATAATGCTGTCGGGAAAAAACTACAGGTACTGAAAAACGGACGCCCCATCCGCACCGTGCCAATCAACACCCGGGACGCCGGCATTCGCTTCACTCGTTTCCCCACTTCAGACGCCGCCTATCGGGTGCGCATAATCAGCGCGGCTGACCCCGGGGACAAGGGCTTTGGACCGCTGCAAATACACGCCATATCAAGTCCCATTTACGCGCGAAACATCACGCAGGAACTATTATGGCGCAACCCGAATTTCGATCCCGAGCAGTCGTGGGTGCGCATCCAGAGCGGCGACATAATGGAACTCGAACCTGATTTGCCTGAGGACATGCCGCCTGCGCAGGTGCCGCGCTGGTGATATCTCCCCTTCGTGCAAAACGCCAATCACCGACGGCATCATAACTGCGGTTCACGCCCCAACCAATGGCTGCAATGTTGAAGTCAACGGCCAGGAACAAAGCCTGTGATTCCATAAGATTCGGAGGCGCTTTTGTACCTGGCTGTCCTTCGAATCTATTGGTGGGCCACCGGGCTTTGTCGGACACTGTCGGACAATGTCGCGGCTACCTTTTATTGCTTACAGCGACGCCACAAGGCCCATGAGATGCTTTCTCTGAGATCGCAGCCTCGGTGCAGATGCAGGCAGTAATAGAGCGCGCAGCAGGGACTATTTCTTTTTTGCTTTGCTTTTTGCCTTGCTTTTGCGGCCATTGAGATGGGGCAGGTCAAATCCAAAATAATCCACCGCGTTGCTGTAGCATATCCCCTGTACCATGCGGCCTGTATATTCCACCAGGGGCGGCAGCAGACCACGCACCATGTCGCGGCCTAAGATATTGCATAACAGACGCCTGAAGTAGTCATGCCGCGGGTAACTCAGGAAACTACGACTATCCGTCAACATACCGACAAAGCGGCTGAGCAGCCCCGTTTGCGACAGTGTTTCAAGCTGCTGTTCCATACCGTCTATCTGATCATTGAACCACCAGCCGCTGCCAAATTGGATTTTCCCTGGTACCGTTCCGTCCTGAAAATTGCCGGCCATTGTGGCAAGCACCATGTTCGACGCGGGATTGATGCCATATAACACCGTCCGCGTCAATCGGTCCTGCTGTTCAAGCCGGTCAAGAAAACGCGCAAGCGACCGGGCAACAGGCTGATCGCCAACTGAATCAAAACCGGTGTCCGGCCCAAGCGCCTTAAACATCCGTGTATTGTTGTTGCGTATCGGCCCAATGTGCAATTGCTGCGCCCAGCCCATTTCATGATTGAGCAGTCCGAGCTCGTACATCAATGCTGACTTGTATTGCTGTACGTTATCCGCATCCGGCGTGTTGCCGGCCCGCGCATCAGAAAACGCCGCGCGAACATCCGCCAGCGTGTAATCGGCCGCATAGGGCGTCTCAACCCCATGATCAGCGACCTTACACCCGCGACTGGCAAAAAATGCCGCGCGAACGCGCAATGCTTCCAACAAGGCGTCGTAAGTGGCGCACTCCATGCCCGCAGCCGCTTCAAGACGGCTTATCCACGCGTTAAAAGCTTCAGGAGTGTCTACAGCCAGCGCCTTGTCCGGACGCCAGGTAGGCAACATCACTGTCTTAAATTTTGAATCTTCAGCGACAATGCGATGCGCTTCCAGGCTGTCAACCGGATCATCCGTAGTACACACCAGCGCCACACCCATCTGTTTCATAATGCCGCGCGCCGAAAACTCGGGAAGCGCAAGCTTCTCATTGCACTCGTCCCAGATGCTGCGCGCCGTATCAGACGTCAAAAGACGGTCTACGATCCCGAAAGGACGCCGTAGCTCAAGATGTGTCCAGTGATAAGCGGGATTGCGAAAGGTGTAGGGAACCGTTTCAGCCCACTTCTCAAATTTTTCCCAGTCCGACGCGTCGCCTGTGCAATACCGTTCCGGAACGCCGTTGGCGCGCATAAGACGCCATTTGTAATGATCGCCCGCCAGCCAGATTTGCGTCATGTTCTCAAAATGATGATCCGCCGCCACCTGGTCCGCGGGCAGATGGCAATGAAAATCCACAATAGGCGCCATTTTCGCATACTTATGATATAATTCGCGGGCATATTCGCTTTCAAGCAAAAAATCATCCGTAATAAACACACTTTTAGACATGCTTCACTCCTTGTTGTTGCTAAGTAGAAGATAGCAGGGCGCTCCTGAAACCCTGCGGCGGATACCGTACCTGAAAGAGGCCGTAAGCGCACTGTCCCACACCGTCCGTGGACTATTGCGCCATCTGTATCCTGCGCTGAACGCGGAACATGTCCACTGCAACATTTGGACATCTCCTGGTCCTCCTGAAAACAGTAGTATAGCGGATTTTCCTTGTAAATAGCAAAAAGTTGCATGCATAGTAGATTACATCGCTGTGCATCTATTCTTGATTCTGCCTTCCCAATAGATTACCATGTTGTATTGGGGAAACAATGGAAACCTTTGGAGTCGCCATGAAGAACACAGCCTTAACGGGCCGGCACACCGCCCAAAAGCAACTTGTCCTCGATATTTTTCGGAGTACCAAACGCCCATTGATGGCGCGTGAAGTATATAATCTAGCAAGACAGGAACGCTCCCGCATCGGCATTGCCACCATATATCGCGCCATTCGGCGCATGGTGAACGACAAATTATTACGCCCCGTAACAATACCGGGCGAAACGGTTTACTACGAGATGAGCGACGCGGACCACCACCATTATTTCCATTGCTGCGCCTGTCAAAAGGTGTATGTAGTGCCCGGTTGTCCAGGCTCAATGCAGGCGCTGACGCCACAGGGCTTCAAACTTGAACGGCACGACCTGGTATTGCACGGGCGCTGTGAGAATTGCGCCCGCCGCGCATCGTAGAAGCGTCTGCCAGACGCTTGCACGCGACAGGGATGTCGCGTCTACTTTGCGCAATCTGCGTTTCGACTCGCTTTCTCCCGTTTGCTTCGCTTCCCCAACCGCCAGACCCCTCGCTCCCCTCACCCGAGACTCCTCGTTCCCAAATTCCCATTTGGGAACGCACTCTCTCTTGAAGTTCTACTTCCGACTGGCGCGCTTGCGTCACCTGCTGACAATCTCTTGCAAGATTGCCTCATCAGGCGCGTATAAATAGGCGCCCCATTTAAAGCAGGCCCCCCTGCACCGTCTCCAAGATGGAGTCACGCAGAAACGTACTTGCCTTGAGTATTTCTATGCCGATTATTGCGCCCTGCTCGTCAAGTTCGGTCGTGATATTTGGACTCACTTCAACACTGCCGGCTTCATGCGCATCCGATATGACAATGTGCAGCACATCTTCGTTTTCAGAATAAGACAAGCGCGGGGTATTCATAATGCCCTGCGAGCGCGCCGCCGCGGCAGATTTCGCTCTCGTTTGGGCGCTTCTACAACAACCCAATCTGTGTGCTGTGCAGCCTCTTTGCGTAAACGCGCACAAAGCAGCCCAACATCACCCTTCACTTCTCTGTTCAGCTGATCCTTTGCGCGGTAAACCGCTCTCAGGACGACATCTGTTTGCATTATCTATTCTCCTGACAATTCCTCCGGCGTACATACATGAGGAACAAAAATGCCATACTTCTCATTAAATTTTCGTAATCGCAACAAGGCAA
>SLFT01000116.1 GCA_007124105.1 Candidatus Hydrogenedentota bacterium
CTGGGCGAGCCGCAGCTGCCCTTTTCCGACCAGGGGCGGCTGCCGCAACAGGTGTTCGATGCCTTTTTGCCCTACGCGCCCACGCGCCTGCCCACAACCATCACCCTCAGCGACGAACGCTCCTTTCGGCATTACGCGGGTTTGTCCGACTACCCGCATTACGACGCCTACCGCGTGATAGCGCCGGCCGCAGACGTATGGCGCAGCTATGACCGCTGGCCGGACGGCGCGCGCATCGCCTGGGGCGCGCCCCTCGAAGGCATCGGCGAACTCTCGCGCGTGTTGCGCGACATGAGCCGACCGCGCCCCTGCGCGATTTGGTCGCAGGGACCGTTCAGCGGTTGGTATGTGATAGACGGCCGCACGCGACTGTCGCCCACCGCGGATGAGTTGCGCTCACAGGCCTATCACGCGCTGGCCACGCGCATCATATCACTGTATTGGTTTAATCTGAGTCTGCGCTCCATTACCCAATACCGCGACACACTCGACGAAATGGCGCGTATTGGACGCGAGATATACATGCTCGAGGACTTTTACATGGAAGGCGACGCCTATCGGCTCACGCGGCTCAACAAAGACAACGGCGACCTGGACTGGGAGTTATCCTCCATACTTGCGCCCCAGGGGCTGTTGATGTTCGCCCTGGACCTCGACTACGCGCCGGACCATGACGAAAAGGTGTTCCGTTTCAACCCGCCCCGCCCGGCCGTTTTCACCTTTGAACTGCCGCCGTATTTGCCCAACCCCGGCGACGTATTCCGCGTTGACGCCGACGGCGTCCACGAGGTGACGTGGCGGGTACACAACAACGCCGTTGTGATAGAAGACGAAGCAACGCTGGCGGCGGTGTATGTGGCCGCGGCCGATGAAACGCAACGCAACGAAATCGCCGCCAAACGCCTCGCGCTTATTGCGCGGGAAGACGCCATCGGCTTTGATCCCGCCAACAATGACGACGACTTCGCGCAGCTGTTGGAACTGGTTCCCGAGTAACGACAGCGACATTTTCGTCCGCCGGAAACTTAGAGCGTGTACGACTCGCGATGATGAAATCCATGGATGGACACGGATGACGAGAATAATGGACAATTGACAGTGGATAGTTTGGGGTCCTGGGAACGCCGCACCCCAGTGCGGCAAAACCAGGGCGGAAGGCATCCGATTCGCGAGGGACACCTGATGAAAACGAAAATGCAGGTCACGATATCCGGTTAACGGAGCCAGCCGGTTTGCTGATACAAGTTAATCAGGGCGCGGTTGACCAGGTATTCACCCGCGCCCGGCGCCACGCGTACACCAATATCCGCGCCGTAACCGCCTTCCGCGCAGGCGTTGATTGTTGGGAAATATCCCAGCGAACCGTTGCAATAGCCCACGAACCAGGTGTGTTCAAACTTCGAACGTTCTTTCAGCGACAGTCCGTGTTCCACGAAGAATTCGCCAGGAAACGTTGCCAATGCAAAGTCGTCGCCTATCACGGCGGTGCAAAGTTCCGCCTCCACGGTTCTGTCGGGATCGCGAGAGCGGCGCGGCGCAAGCGCCACCAGCTCGTTGTGAAAGGTAACGTCAAGGTCGCGGGCAAACTCCGTAATGTTGGCGGAAACCCGCAGCACCTCGTCGGCCAGCGCGTATCCCATGCGTTCCATCTCCTCGAAGCCGCCTTCCTCCACGGGCGTCTTGTCGCCAAAGGGGTTAATATCGCCACAAGCGCCCTGGAGAAACAGACAGTGGCCGCCGAGGGTCTCCTCGACGCGACGCGTCATGGCGCCGGGAAAATCCGCCGAAATCAAGAGATTGTCGGGACCCAGCACCACCGGATGACACGCGAAGTTTACCAGCGTGGCCAGAAGCGCGCCGTCAAGTCGTTCAATACGAATCACGCCCACCGCATGATCAACTGGGCTGGTGGGGATGCGTTCAGGGTTCGACCAAAGCATCTCAACTTCGTTGTCGTCGCCGACAAGACGCCGGTTGTGACCTTCCGCCGTCTCGCCCCAACCCGCGCCGATCTGCACCGGCGTCAGCGCGGCGGCCGCTTCGTTAATGGCCGCCACGATTTTTGCTTCCACATCCCGCGCCCACGGCGCCTCCTCGCTGGGGAAATCGCGTTGGAAACTCGCGGCGGAATGAGAATGAGATACGGCAAACAGGAGGTTTTCCAGGCCGGCTTCCTGTTTCACCGCCGCACGAATGCGTTCCATGCTGTCGCCGGGAATGCCGCCCAAATCCAACGCGATGACCACCAGATGGCCTGTTTCACCGCGCAAAACCAACGCCCGCGCGAGCAACGGATCGTGAACCCCCGTGGAAACGTCGCTGCCCCGCGCGGCATAACCATACATACTACCGCCCGGCGGCGGCGTAATGTCCCGTTGCGCAACGCCGCCTGAAAGCGCTGTTGCCGTCATCGTTATACTTAATACAAGAATTGTTATCAGCGCTATGTGCGCTACAGCTGTTTTTGCCATGACATGACCTCCGTAAATACTGTTGTACCCGCGGTCGTGCGCAATGAGCGTCCTGGCCGCGCCTCCATGTTTGAACCAAAAAAAGTGACGCGCTTTAAGTATATACCGAACCACCCATTCCTTGCCAACGACATCGTCAGAAGTACCATATCCGCCAGGTAAAAGGCGCGCTTATCTTGCGCCCGTATGCCGCTTGTGTTACTCTAATCTACAGCGCTAACAGTATAGCGCTTTTCAAACTCCATGCGGGAACCGTTTTCGTGGAAGGCCGTGCCGCGTTGGAGACAATGAACATTTTGGCGTTAATGCTCGGGCACGCGAAAGGCGCCATAAAGATAAGAAGGAACCGGCACAAATGAAAAGAAAACGCCCCGCAAAAATCATTGACGGCAAAAAGATTTCAGCCGCCATCCTGAATGATCTGCGCGACGAAATAGCGACGCTGAATCGCAAAGGTATTGTTCCGGGGCTTGCTGTGGCCCTGGTAGGCGATGATCCTGCCAGCCAGGTGTATGTACGGGCTAAACGCCGTACTTGCGCTGATCTCGGCATAGCATCGTTTTCCTATGATTTGCCGCGAAACTGCGCCGAGAAGCGACTCCTGAAACTGATAGACAAACTGAACGCCGATCCCAAGGTGCATGGCATTCTGGTACAGATGCCGCTGCCGAAACAGATCAGCGAAAAACGCGCCCTCGAAGCCATCCGTCCCGAGAAGGATGTGGACGGGTTTCACCCGGTCAATGTGGGGCGCCTGCTGAACGGCGAAGAGTGTTTTGCCGCATGTACGCCCGCGGGCTGCCACGCGTTGTTGTTGCGTTCAGGTTATGACCCCGCAGGCAAGCATGTGGTAATCGTAGGTCGGTCGAATATTGTGGGCAAGCCTCTTGCCGCGCTGCTGATGCAAAAAGCGGCGGGCGCAAACGCCACGGTAACCGTGTGCCATTCCCGCACCCGCAATATCGGCAGGTATACCCGCGAAGCGGATATCCTGGTGGCGGCCATGGGCGTTCCTGAATTCATCAAGCCGCGCATGGTGCGCGAGGGCGCGGTGGTACTTGACGTGGGCGTAAACCGCATCCCCGACGCAAGCAGGAAAAGTGGAACGCGGCTGATTGGCGATGTGGCTTTTGCGGGCGTATCAAAGAAAGCGCGCGCCATTACGCCCGTGCCCGGCGGCGTAGGCCCCATGACCATCGCCATGCTTATGACCAACACCGTGAAAGCGGCGCGTCTTGCCAGTGAAGGCCGATAGCCGCATGGACACGGCGCGACAGCCTGCGCAAACAGGCAACAGGAAGGTGATGGGCCTTGCCGTGTTCATTTTTTGCGCGGTTGCTGTTATTACTGCGGGCTACTATGCGCGCCAGTCCCGCGCTATTGAAGGGCAGAAGCAAGCCCACGGGACGCTGTTGCTGGATATGGCTGAAAACGGAATGCGGGCGCATCTGCGCGGCGACAGCTATCACCCGGAACACCTCGAGGATTGGTTTCTGGGACTTATGGTATCGGCGCAGCTGGGCGGCATACGCCTTGCCGATGCACAAGGGCGACCTATCATGGCACTGGGCGTGTACGCGCAGCCTGCGGAAAACGTAGGTGGGGCCGGCTTGGTCGAGGTGTGCCGCGTTCTACCATCGCTTGAGAGTCTGCCGCCGCCGCGCGGATGGCGGCGCGCCAGTCCGCGCGGGCCGGGGCAAGGCCCCGGCATGGGGCCGGGCAGGGGCGCCGGCATGGGCTGGATGACGTTGCCGCCCGGTCCTTACACGTTTGCGCTGGCGCTGGATGCCGCACCCTGGTATGAGCGCCGTACCGCGTTGTTGGCGCACACCATGATCGGCGCTGTTCTGGCATTTCTTTGCGCCGGTCTTCTTACGGCGTTGTTTTGGCTGCGGGAGCGGCAAGGGCAATTACATGTACAACTTGTTGGCGCAAAAGAACAGGCAGCGCGCCAGGCCATGCTCGCGCAGCTCGGCGCAGGATTGGCCCATGAAACCAAGAACCCGCTTGGCCTCATCCGGGGGCTTGCCCAGGGTATGCGCGACCAACCGGATGTAAACAAGGCGACCCGGAAACGTCTTTCAAATATTATTGATGAAACAGACCGCGTAGTGGGCCGCATAGACAGTTTCTTGACCTTCGCCAAACCCGTCGAGCCTGCGGTCCGGCCGGTGGCGCTCGATGGACTGCTTGCGGATATCGAGGCGTTGCTGCGCGATGAGGCGGCGGCGGGCAACATCGCGTTGACCCTGGACGACGCGGCCCTCGTAATTGACGCCGACGCCGACCTGCTGCGCCGCGCCCTGCTCAACCTGCTGCTGAACGCCTTCAAAGCCTGCAAGGGCGGCGGCAAGGTACATGTCGCCGCGTTCCGGGACGGGAATGGACAGGCGCGTATTGTGGTGCGCGACACAGGCTGCGGCATTGCCGACGACGACCTGCCCCGCATCACTACACCATACTTTTCACGTTTCGAGGACGGGGTCGGCCTCGGGTTGGCGTTGACCGACGAAATCGCGCGCGCCCACGGATGGCGTCTCGAATTTACGTCCGCCCCGGGCCAGGGAACAGAAGCGCAGCTGGTCGGCATCACGAGTAAGGATACAACGGCATGAATACCACCCCCAGTATCGTAGTGGCCGACGACGAGGCCGCGCAACGACAATTAATCGGCGACGCCCTGGAACACGCCGGTTTCAAGGCCGTGTTGTGCGCGGATGGCAAAGAGGCCCTTGACCACGCAGACGCCTGCGATTTGATGCTGCTGGATGTACGCATGCCGAACATGTCCGGACTTGAAGCGCTGGCGCAATTGCACAGGTCGCATCCCGATGTGCCGGTAATCCTGCTGACCGCCTATATTGATGTGCGCGACGCCGTGGCCGCCATGAAAATGGGCGCGCGCGATTACATCGAGAAACCGGTGGACCTTGATGAACTTGTCACGGTCATCGAGGATACCCTCGGCATCAGCGTCGCCGATGACGCCGCTGCGCCGCTGCCTGAAGGCGTGGTGGCGGAAAGCGAGGCCATGCGCGCACTGTTTCGTCAGGCCCACAAGGTTGCCGTCACCGAGGCCACCGTATTTATCCTGGGCGAAAGCGGCGCGGGCAAGGAAATCGTTGCCCACGCCATCCATCAATTGAGCCCGCGTCACGACCGGGTCATGCTCGCACTCA
>SLFT01000010.1 GCA_007124105.1 Candidatus Hydrogenedentota bacterium
AAGCGGGCGTGTGCGCCATATTGGCGGGCGCAATGCTTTCCGGCACAACGCCGGTGTTGTATGGCCAGGGCGAAGCCTTTCGCGATTACGTTTTCGTTAGCGACATTGCCGCGGCAAATGTTCAGGCATTACGAAAAGGCACAGACGAGACCATGAATCTCGGTTCGGCGAAAGCGGTGACGGTAAAGCATCTTTTCACGCATATCAAGAAGCTGACCGATTTTTCCAAGAAGCCAATTCTTAAGCCATTGCGCCCCGGGGAGGTCAAAGGCATCTACATCACCGGAAAACATGCTGCCGCAGTGTTAGGATGGCGCCCCACTGTGTCCCTGGCAGACGGGTTAGCGCGCACAGTAGCGTTTGTGCGTGAGCAACAAGCAGCTGCACTTGATGCTCAAGAAATGGCGGAAACGGATATCTGAGATGATGGGAACTATGGGAGCTATGGGACGTATGAAACATAGCGCGAGCAAGCAGTGGACGCCAGGAAAGATATATTTCCCATAAGTCCCATGCTTCCCATTCAGGACTATAATTCTGAGGCCCCTCTTGTTTCTTATCATAGAAGATGTCCAATAACGCGCGCCGCCGCAGGAGACCGACCATGAAGATACAGGTGCTTGGAGGCGGGGGGTGGGGCCTGGCATTGGCGCGGTTGCTCGCATCCAACGGTCACGAGACGCATCTTTGGGTGCGCAGCGCCGATAAGGCGGAACAGCTGCGACGCTCGCGCAAGAACGATGCTTTGCTTCCAGGGGTGACACTGCCGGACACCGTACTTGTTTCCCATGAATGGGCGCGGGATGCGGCAATCGCGGTGTATGCCGTTCCCTCCCATGCACTGCGCGAAACAGCGACCGCGCTTCTCTTCAGTGAGGGGACGTTGCGCGTAAGCGCAGCCAAAGGCATTGAGAACGATACCCTGTTGCGCATGAGTGAAGTGCTTCAGGAAACCGCGCCAGGCGCTTTAGTGGCCGTACTGTCAGGGCCAAGTCACGCCGAGGAAGTGGCCCGCGGGTTGCCTGCGTGTCTGGTTGCGGCGGCAAAAGACAACGAGGCGCGCCTGGGCATACAGAAAGTGTTCGGCGGCCCCGCGTTTCGCGTGTATACCAGCGATGATGTCGTTGGCGTCGAGTTGGGGGGCGCATTAAAGAATGTCATCGCCATCGCCGCCGGCGCATGTGAAGGGTTTGGACTGGGCGACAACGCCAAGGCGGCCCTGATAACCCGCGGTCTTGCCGAAATGATTCGGTTGGGCGAAGCGTGCGGCGCAAACCCCGCTACCTTTGCGGGACTGAGCGGTCTCGGCGATCTCGTGGTGACCTGCGCCAGTTCCCATTCGCGAAACCACCGGGTCGGGCACTGCATCGCAAAGGGGATGGCGCAGCATGATATTCTGAACAGCTCGCCAAAAGTGGCCGAGGGAATACGCACAGTGAAAAGCGCGCTGGCGCTTGCCCAAAAATATGACGTGGAAATGCCCATTGCGACGGCGGTACATAATGTGCTTTATGACGGCGTTGAAGCGCGCAGCTGCATTACCATGCTCATGACGCGACTGATGCGCGCAGAATGGGAATAAACACTGATGCTACAAACGCGGGCGTGACCCGCAACCCCAAAATAATTCCGATAAATGCCGCAACGGATTCCCGGGATTATGGAAACTATGAGAGATATGGGACGCATGGGGTATAGTAGCGCGAGCGTCCAGCGGATGCCAGGAGCGCTATATTTCCCATAAGTCCCATGCCTCCTATTCAGAGCTATTGGTAGGCGACTCTTCTTGTTCTTGATCCGATAAGGCGCTGATATGCTCTGGATTTTACATCCCGAGAATCAGTATAGTTGATGTTCACCAACAGGCCGCATACACGATATACGCGGCATCAGGAGACCTCGAGTTTTGTCTACAACTGTCCCTGCCATACATCAGGTCATGGTACGCGCACAAGAAACGCGTACGGCCATACCAGGTTTCAACATTCCTTATCTGCCCATGATGGCGCCGGTAGTGCGCGCTTTGCGCGACACGCGCTGTTTCGGGTTGATCATGGCGGCGCGACTGGAGTGGGAAAAATTCGCCGCGGGCGGCGTGGAACCGGTCTATGAAACCTATCAGCAGACGAAGGATGAACGGTTCACGCGACTGCATCTGGACCATGTCCCGGTGATTGACGAGGATAATCTGCCTGTTGATTACGAAACCATCCTGGGCGGGGCTGCGGCGCTGGGATATGATTCCATCATGGTGGACGGGTCGCGGTTGCCTTTGACGGAAAACATTGCCGCAACGCGTCGCATTGTGGAGACGGCCCACAAATGCGGTGTTGCCGTTGAGGCGGAACTGGGCGCGGTGATGGGCCACGAGTCGGGACCTATGCCGCCTTACGAAGAACTGTTTGCATCCGGTCAGGGCTTCACTGACCCAGATGAGGCGCGCCGTTTTGTCGCGGAAACGGGCGTGGACTGGCTGTCGGTAGCCATTGGCAGCGTTCACGGCGCTATCAGCGCCACTGCGCGCCGGGAAAAAAAACTTGAAGCGCGATTGAGCATCGAGCGCCTGGACGCGTTGCGCAATGCGACGGATGCGCCGCTGGTATTGCACGGCGGAACGGGCATCAAGAAAGCGTGCGTACTGGAAGCGGTACAGCATGGAATTGCTAAAATAAACGTGGCCACAGCCATCCGACAGCCCTATGAGGCATTGATGGAGACCGCGCCGCAGCAGGCGTTACAAGCGGTGTATGACGCGACAGTTGCTGTGGTGCGCGATGACTTGGAACTTATGAACTCGGTGGATATACTCAACCCCGGCGAGGCGTCAGCCTGAGCCGAAGGAAAGGAAGTCAGCATGAAGAAGGAGAAGAGTCGTTTTGCGGTGTTTTTCGGGAACCGCGGTTTTTTCCCGGCGTCGCTCCAGGCGGGCGCGCGCGCCGAGATGACCGAGACGCTGAAGAAACTCGGGCACAAGACCCTGACCCTGGACGCCAAGGCCACGCGTCACGGCGCGGTCGAGACCCCGGCGGAAGGGGAAAAATACGCGAACTTTTTGCGCCGTAACGCGGGCAAGTATGACGGCGTAATTTTATGCCTGCCCAATTTCGGCGACGAAACCGGCGCTGTTGCCGCGCTCAAAGAGGCGGGGGTTCCGATCCTCATCCAGGCCTATCCCGACGAGCTGGACAAGATGGCGCCCGAGGTACGGCGCGACGCGTTCTGCGGTAAGTTCTCGATTATGGACGTGTTCTGTCAATACGGTCTCAAGTTCACCGCGCTCAAGCCGCACACGATACATCCGAATGATGCGCGGTTTGCGGAAAACATTGATTATTTTGACCGGCTTTGCCGCGTACATAAAGCCATGCGAACGATGACCGTGGGCGCTATTGGCGCGCGCACCACGGCGTTCAAAACCGTGCGCATAGACGAACTTGCCCTGCAGCGGCACGGCATCACCATGGAAACCGTTGATATGTCCGATGTGTTCGCGCGTATGCAGGCGCTCAAAATGTCCGACAAGCCGGTTGCCGCGAAGGCCAAAACGCTGAAGAACTATTCCAACTGGAAAGGCGTGCCCAAGAAGGCCTTTGAAACCATTACGCGTTTGGGCGTGGTCCTTGATGCGCTGGTGGACGAGATGAGTCTTGACGCGTTGGCGGTGCGCTGCTGGATTGAAATGCAACGCCAGTACGGCATTTCGTGCTGCGTACTTTTGAGTGAGATGAACAACCGCGGCATCCCCGTGGGCTGCGAGGTGGATGTGGGCAGCGCCATCACCATGTACGCGCTGCGCAGCGCCTCGGGCAACGTGGCCAGCTGTCTTGACTGGAACAACAACTACGGCGATGATGACAACAAGTGTATCCTGTTCCACTGCGGTCCGGTGCCTCAGGCGATGATGACAGCCAAGGGCGATATTGCCGATCATGCGATTCTCGCCAATGAAGTGGGCAAGGGCTGCGCTTTCGGCTGCAACGTGGGACGCATTACGCCGGGCCCGTTCTCTTACGGCAACCTCATCACGGAAGACGGCAAATTGAAATTCTATCTGGGCGAAGCCGAATTCACCAATGATCCGATTCCGTCGGACTTCTTTGGCTGCGCCGGCGTTGCAGCGTTCCCGGATTTACAGGAATCACTGCATACCATCGGCATGGCGGGACACCGCCACCACACGGCCGTGACGCCGGGCTGCGTGGCCGCGCCCGTGCAAGAAGCAATGGCGCATTATCTCAACTATGATGTAACAATGGTATAACAGAAAAGGTATTGACACTTTCCCGTCGGACGCTGTCGGACAGTATCAGACAGCGTCCGACACAGCTACACCGTTAGCGTCTCAATATCCGCCGGAATTTTGCTCAGTACAATTTCACCGGTATAAGATTGCCGCGCGTTGGATGCGTTATCTGGGAAAGGTCAAATGGACATTGTTGAAGCTTATAAAGCCATTGGCGATGATGAGGCGGATTTTGATATTTCCTTCTGGCAAGCGCAGGGCGCCGAGGCTATTTTTGATGCCGCTATGCAACTGATTCTGGATGCGGAACTCATAAGGAACGGTCATGCTGAAGAGCCGCGACTGGATAGAACTGTTGAATCTTATCAGCGCCTCTAAACTCCGGTATCTCGTGGTTGGCGGCTATGCCGTAATGAAATATACAGAACCACGTTTTACCAAGCGCTTGGATTTATGGGTGAGCACGGACGCCAAAAATTCGCGTGCGCTCTACAATGTCTTGAAGGAATATGGCGCGCCATTGATGTTGAATTTGACGACGCCTGGGAACGGGGCGAAGAAACAGCCCTTGACAACTTGACCATACCTTTCATTTCCAGACAGGATTTGATTGACGCGGACAATCTCAAAAATAAACCGGCGTAACATGGTCGCCCGCACATACGACGGTGCGCGGTAGAAAAAAGGACGTTGTTTTTTATGAGCCTTCTGGGGATTGACATCGGCACTACCGGCTGCAAGGCGGGCGCATTTTCCACGGAAGGGGAATGCCTGGCGCTGGCCTATCGCGAATACCCGACCTTGCACCCGCAACCGGGCTGGTCGGAACTGGACAGCCGGGTTGTCATGGGACGGCTGGAAGAGACTGTGCGGGATGTTTCCGCCGCGACGAAGGCCGATCCGATCACGGCGCTGTGCGTCAGCGCCATGGGCGAGGCCATGACGCCTGTCTCGGAGCGCGGCGATATACTCGGCAACGCCATCCTCTCCGCCGACACGCGCGGCGCCGCGTATGTGGAGAAACTCGAGGCGGACCTGGGGCAGGAGGCATTTTACGCCGTCAACCCGAATATTCTCGCGCCGAATTATTCCCTGCCCAAGTTACTGTGGCTGCGCGAGCAGAAACCGGAACAATACAACAGCGCGTGGAAGTTTTTGCTCTGGGGCGAACTGGCCGCATTCCTTTGGGGCGGCGAGGCCGTCACCAGTTATTCACACGCGAACCGCACCATGCTCTTTGACGTCCATCGCGAGGACTGGTCGGATGTATTGCTTGCTTGGGCGGACATCCCACGGCAAAAACTGCCGCGCACGGCCATGAGCGGCGCCGTTGTTGGCACGGTCGCATCGGAAAAGGCCGCCGCCCTTGGCCTGCCCAACAACGTCAGCATCGTACTGGGCGGTCACGACCAGTGCCTGAACGCGCTGGGCGCGGGCGTGATTAGCGGCGGCAAGGCCGTATGCGGCATGGGCACTATCGAATGCATCACACCCGTGTTCGATTTTGTGCCCGATGCCGCGCCCATGCTTACAACCGGACTCAGTATCGAGCACCATGTGCTGCCCGGCCTCTATATGTCGTTCATCTATAATCAGAGCGGCGTATTATTAAAATGGTTTCGCGATGTATTCGCCAGCGCTGACGCGCGACTGCTCGCGACGGATGTTGACATCTACGATGCGCTGTTGACAGAATTGCCCGACGCGCCCACCGGCATGCTTGTGCTGCCCCACTTCGAAATTACCGGCGCGCCGGACTACATTGCCGATTCCGCGGGCGTGATTGCGGGATTGCATACCAGCACCACGCGCGGCGCTATTCTCAAGGCCATCATTGAGGGCGCTTCCTATTACTTCCTCGACAGCATCCATGCAATCGCGGAAATGGGCATAGACACTTCCGAATTCATCGCCACGGGCGGTCCCGCCAAGTCGGACGCTATTCTCCAGATCAAGGCGGATATTTTCGGCGCGCCCTTTGTACGGCTTACCAATACCGAATGCGGCGTTGCCGGCGCGGCCATGCTTGCGGGTATGGCGACCGGCGTGTTCAAGGACGCCGGCGAGGCGGCCGCGCACTTTGTCGCGCGCGACCGTGTGTTTGCGCCCGATCCGACGCGCCATGAACGCTATACGGAAATCTATGGGCGTTATACAAGGCTGTATCCGGCATTGAAGGAAGTGCTTCAAGAAATGCGCGCGCCATAGCCCGCTTGCGGGACACAAGAGAAAAGAGACCGCGCTTATTGTCTTGTACGTACGGCATTTATTATCGCTACAAGCATGTGTTCTCGTGCCAATATTCGCGCATTTGCGCGCACGCCTCACGCGTCTCAGGGATTGCCAGCGGGCGCAGAAGTACGCGCGCGCCTGTGTCCCGTGTAAGCGTCGCAAGGCGTTCAATATATGCCCGCCACGTTTCACCGGGCAATACCGCCAGACGGCTGTGCAGCACGGTTCCAGTTTCCGCGCACAATTCCATCACGTGGCGGGTATCATAAAACTCGGGATTGCCCAGGTCAATGGCGCGCACCGCGTTCATTCGGCAAAATTGTTCGAGCATCGTGGGGTGCCTGCCGCAAAAATGCACAAATAAGCCGCCGAAGGCGTCCGCCGTTTGCGCAATATGGGGCAGCACGAATTGTTCTATCATAGCGGGCGAGATAAGCGTTGCCGTGTCTTCCGCTGAGCGCGCGCCCGCGGTTGGAAAATAAACGCCCTGACATGTACCGTGACCGTGTATCATGCTGCCGGCGGGCTCTTCCAACATTGCCTTCAGTTGGCTTGTTGCCTGCGTATAAAACTCCCGTGATATGCGCAACAGTTCCTCGACCCATGCCGCGCGGTCCGGGTTTGGCAGATCATAAAATAATGCTTCGCCATAGAGCAGATGGGCGATGTCGAAAACGCCTTGCGTGTCGGCATGATAAGGAACAACCTCTTCTTCAGCGGCGGCGCGATGAATGGCGTAGAACTCCGCCGCCAGACGCATGGTCTCGCTTGCGGCAATATCGTTCACCCGCGCCTTTTGAATTGCGGCGCGGTCGAGCGGCTCGCCCGGCCACGGCATGGCCTGCTCAGGCAGCCGATACCCCAGCCCCAGCATGGTCGGCACGAAAATAACGCCGAGGTTCGGGCGAACGCATGGGATGCCGTCCGTGGGCCAGTCCACGAGTGCGCGAGCGCGACGCATCTCTGACTCCCACATGGCCAGCGGATTATGAAACCGCATCGGGTACTCTTGCAGGTCGTATAATTCCTGTGTTTCCGCCGGTATAAAGATAAGGCATGGCCCTTCGCCGCGCCAGAACGCTTCATGTTGTTGCATCTTATCTGCGAGCGCGCCGCTCATATTGTTGTCTCCTTGCTGTACTTATAGTGGGTTGCGCTGGACGGTATGTCCTCACAAACTATTCTTACCAGGAATCATAACAAGTGCTGCGGGTGTTAATCATATATGTAGTGGTTATACGAAGCGCAACATTGTGTGATGTTACTCCCCAAGAAGAGAAGGAAACGAACTATGCATCAGGTAAGGTTGATATACGCCAGCGTGATGACGGAAGCCTGTGATACGGAAGCGCTGTTTGAGATTCTCAAGGAATCACGCGCCAATAACGCGGCCAACAAAGTTACAGGCATACTCTGTTACGATCCCGCCTATTTTCTGCAATGCCTCGAGGGGCCGCGTGAGGCCGTAAACGCGCTTTATGCCGCAATCAACAATGACCCGCGACATAAAAATGTCACACTCCTTGAATACGCCGACATGGGCGACCGGATATTCGGCGACTGGTCAATGGGTTTCCTGCCCAGCGGCATACTCGAAAAAGACCTGTTGCCAAAATATGCCGACGGCGGCGCGTTTAACCCCTTTGCGTTAAGCGCAGAGCAGGCCCGGGCGTTTCTTATCGAGGTTGTTGAAACAAAACGCGAAGACATCAAGAAGTAACCATGGCCGCCGCGCAGGGTATCGGCGGCTTGTAATAGACATGCGGGTTGGTTACAATTCACAGGCGTACAGGATCAGGGCGCACGGTTGATATGGCGCAGTCCATGATGAAGCAGGAGTGACGCAGCCGCCATGGGAAATATATTTTATGGTTATCTCCCCTGCCCTGTGCGTTTTCAGTATGCGCGCAGCAAACAGCAGCGCTTTGTTCAGGGAAAAGGATATGCGCGGTGTCCTGTTGTGCGCCTACGCAACGAAGTACACCACAGCGCGTATCCCCAAAATATGAAGGTATGCCATGAGTTTTTATGAAACGTTTAAGAGCCCCGACGCCCGATACCGCGGAAAGCCGTTCTGGTCCTGGAACGGAGAGTTGAAGCCCGACGAAATCCGCAGACAGGTGCGCATATTCAAGCGCATGGGCATGGGCGGCGCGTTTTTGCATTCGCGGGTGGGCCTGGCCACCGAGTACCTGGGCGAGGCATGGTTCGAAGCGATCCGCGCCGCTGTGGACGAGTGTCGCCTCGAGGGCATGGAGGCCTGGTTGTACGATGAGGATTGCTGGCCTTCGGGGTATGCGGGGGGCCTGGTCACACAAAACCCTGAGCATCGCATGCGTTTTCTGGTGATGGAAATTGTCCCCGCCAAAGGATTCAGCTATGAGGAGGAGGATGAGTACCCGGTTTATGAGGCCGATGTAACCGGCGACAAGGCAAGCAATGTGCAATGGCTGCATCCCGGCCAGAAACCCACGGCGTCCCACGTACTGCTGTTCCACGAGGAGACGCAGCCCTGCACCAATTATTACAATGGATTCACCTATCTTGATACGCTGTCGGAAGAAGCTGTTGCCGCGTTCATTGACGCAACCCACGAGCGCTATCGTCGCGAAATAGGCGACGCGTTCGGCGAGGCTGTTCCCGGCATCTTTACTGACGAACCCAATTTTTGCGCTTTCTATGGCGAACAAGTGCCTCAAGGCCGCAAGGGCATCCCCTATAGTTACGTGCCGTGGACCAAGAAATTGCCCGGCGTTTTCGAGACACTGTACAACTATTCCATTCGCAGTTTCTTGCCCGAGTTAATGCTCGAGGTTGACGGGGTGCGCGTATCGCGGGCGCGACTCGATTTCCGCAACTGCTTGACCCATTTATTTACAACAAACTTTTTCAAACAGATTTACGACTGGTGCGAGCGGCATCATATCAAACTGACCGGCCATGTTCTGCTTGAGGACAGGCTTTCCATGCAGACGCTGGTAGTGGGCGCGGCCATGCGCGCTTATGAATATATGCAGGTCCCCGGTATAGATTTGCTCACCCAATACGCTTACGATTATGACACGCCCAAGCAATGCCAGAGCGTGGCCAATCAGATGGGGCGTCCGTGGATGCTTTCGGAGTTATACGGGTGTACCGGCTGGGATTTCAGCTTCGCCGGACACAAGGCCGTGGGCGATTGGCAGACCGCGTTGGGCGTTACCCTGCGCTGCCATCATCTGTCCTGGTATACCATGAAGGGCGAAGCAAAACGAGACTACCCCGCGTCCATATTCTTCCAGTCGCCCTGGTGGGAGCACTACAAGCATCTGGAAGACTACTATGCGCGGCTTAATGTAGCCCTGACCCGGGGCCGTTGCGTACAAGATGTTTTGGTGGTGCATCCCATCGAATCCACCTTTGCGCGGTTTCGGCCCCGCATGCTCGAGCATGACGATCCGCAGAAGTTTATGCTGTTTCATACCAGCGAGGACGTATTGTTCTGCGATGAAGCCCTGATCTCTCTGCGCAATATGCTGCTCGAGAATCATTTCGATTTTGCCTATGGCGACGAGGAGATGATGTCCCGTCTCGGGGATGTCGTTGTTGACGATCAGGGGGTACGTCTGCGCCTGGGCGAATGTGAATACAAGACGGTGCTTGTGCCGCCTATGGACACCATCCGACAGTCCACCCTCGATTTGTTGATCCGGTTCCGCAAACTGGGCGGTTTAATCGTGTTTGTCGGCGACTTTGCTGATCATCTGGACGGATGCCCATCGGAAGCGGCGAGCATCCTTGCCCTGCAATGCCTGCGCGCGCCCCTGGAGAAGGAGCCGCTCGGCGAGATTCTCGAACCCTTCGCCCGGCGCGTGTCCATACAGGACGGCAATGGCGCGCAAATACCCACCGTGCTCTACCAACAGCGCTGTGATGGCGATGCGCATATTTTGTTTATGTGCAACACCGATCGCGCCCGTGGGTATGACGCCGTGGAAGTGCGTTTGAAAGCCGACGGCAAGGTAGTGGAACACGACCCGCTTACTGGCGAACGCCGTCTCATCCCGTCGCGCAAGGCGGGATTCTGGACCGTATTCAACACAGCCCTGGAACCCATCGGCAGCCGTCTGTTTGTTATCGAGCCTTCGCCCGCCGGCCGCATCCAGCGGGCGGCTGCGCTTACACAAGTTCGAAAACAGAAACTAAGCGATAAGGCGTTGCATGCCGCACAGCGAACAGAGCCAAACGTATGTGTCCTCGATTATACCGCATACCGCATTGGTGAAAAGGGCGGGTTTCGCGCGCCCACGGAGATATTGCGTATAGACCGCGCCGTCCGCGACGCCATGGGGCTGCCCCGACGCGGCGGTGAAATGATGCAGCCCTGGGCCCAGGAAATTGGTCCAGACGCGCCGAGGCGGCTGGTAACGCTGCGATTTTCCTTTGACGCGACCGAGTTGCCCGGCGGGCCGCTATGCCTGGCCCTCGAAACGCCGCGCCGCTATGTGATTACATTGAACGGGCACGAGGTGGCCACGGACGCGGAAGCGGGCTGGTGGGTGGACCCCGCCATACGTATTATTCCCCTTGACTCGTCGGCGCTGAAAAAGGGGAAGAACGCGCTCGAGGCGACATTGGACTTTCGTTGCGACGACAACCTCGAGGCCATGTATCTGCTCGGCGAGTTTGGCGTCAAACCCGGCAAAAAAAACTGCGCCATTACGCCACTGCCCACACTGGGCGTCGGCGACTGGCGTACGCAGGGGCTCCCGTTCTATGGCGGCGCGGTCGTCTACCGTTACAAGACGACATTGACCCCGAAAAAGGGCGAGCGCGTTTTTCTGAGCGCTCCCGATTTTGAAGGCGCCGCCATACATGTTCTGGTGAACGGCAATGACGCCGGTTATCTGTCCTGGCCGCCTTATGCGCTTGACATCACCAGTCATCTTGGCGAACCGCCCGCTGAAATTACGCTCACCCTGTTCGGGAGTCGTCGCAATTGTTTCGGTCCGTTGCACCAGAAAACGGAAACGCCTCATGCCGTTGGCCCGGGCAACTTCGTGACCGAAGGCAAGGACTGGACAGACGACTACGCACTGAGGCCTTGCGGCTTACTTGCCCATCCCATACTCAAGGTTATGGCCAGAAAATAATCATCCGGGCGCGGTGGATATATGTATACAATTGTGGTGGCGACGCGCTTTGTTTCAGGACAGGCGCGCGCGTCAATCTACAGGAAAAGCAATCTATTAGACCTCAAAAGTGAATTGTAGTTGCAGCAGAACGGTTGGTTTCGCTCCGCTTCACCCACCCAATTCACAATTTGATTTAAGAAGACATCATGCTAGACAGTTACAAAAAAATTCAGAAGGAGAGATTTCGATGAAGACGCTCGTATTTTTGATTGCATGTGTGTTGTTTGTTTCAAGTTTTGGGACAGCCCTTGCCGGGGAGGAGACCTATGCCCAACGGCTGGGTTGGGGTCCGGAAGACCGCGTACTGATGATCCACAGCGACGATATAGGCATGTCTTACGCTACCAACGAGGCGACCATTGAAGCGCTTGAATTCGGCACCGTTAATTCGGTCAGCGTTATGATGCCGACGCCCTGGGTCACGCAGTGGCGCGACTATATGAAGGCGCATCCTGATGTGGACACGGGCTTGCACCTGACACTCACCTGCGAATGGCGCTACTACCGCTGGCGGCCTTTGACCCCCGAGTCAGACGCGCCTGGACTGGTGGATGCCGACGGGTATATGTGGAGCAGCGTTTCAGAGGTTATAGCCAACGCTGATCCTGCGGAAGTGGAAATGGAAATCCGCGCTCAGATCGCAAAAGCAAGGCGCATGGGACTGCCCATTACGCATCTTGATTCGCACATGGGCACGTTGTATACCGAACAGTTCATCGAACCGCTTATCAGGGTCGCTATTGAAGAAAACATTCCGGTGATGATGCCTGGCCCCAAAGCGGTGGCGCGGCGGGAACTGCCCTGGGAAGATAAAGCCGCCTTACTCGCGCAACGCGTGTGGGACGCCGGGCTGCCTGTGGTGGACGATATCCATACGGACAGTTATGGCTGGAAAACGACTGATAAAGTTGCTCATTATGTTGACGCTATCAGGGGGCTGGCGCCGGGGGTTACGGTCATGATCGTGCATCCCACAAAACCCAGCGAAACCGCCGACGCCATCACCGACAGCCGCGAACACCTCTATGGCGATTACTACGCATTGATAGACCCCAAAGTCAAAGCGGCAATTGAAGCGGAAGGCATTATCATGACCACCTGGCGTGAACTGGGAGAACGCCGCGCGGCCCTTTCCGCGCCCTGAACAACATATAGCCCGCATAGGCGGCGATTCGACTGTCCTGAAAATTGCCCGGCACCACGGTTGGCATGAGAGAATAAGCATTCGCCCTTACGCGCTATTGTCAACGTTTACGGGTAAGGCAGCGCCTCATGAGCAACGGTACGGGTTATGGCGTCGGCAGCGCCACGTCGGAAAAGTTGTCCATGGTACGCTTCTCGCGCATTTGTTGCAATAACGCAAGTGCCGCGTTGCGCGGCATGGATTGTTGTTCCTTCACCGCGTATCGGCGCCATGCCACGGCGGCGGCGTCCTTTTCCTTTTCGCCGAGAATCCAGATGTTGGGAATCTTACGCGTCACGGCGTTGCGTATTTTCTTGTTGAAACTCTCGCTGCTGTCGTCTATCTCGACACGGAAGAAGTTGTTCCGGAGCATGGCTGCTGTTTCATTCGCGTATTCGAGAATGGCGGCGTTTACCGGCACAAGCCGTACCTGTACCGGCGCCATCCATGTTGGGAATGCGCCGCCATACAACTCGATGAGGAAAGATATCATCCGTTCATGGGTGCTCAGCGGGGCGCGGTGCAGTATGTAGGGACGCTTACGTTCGCCGTCGGCGTCAACATAGGTGAGATCAAAGCGATCGGGCATCATAAAATCGAGCTGGCAGGTGGATACGGTTTCCTCGCGTCCCATCAGGTTCTTAACCTGGATATCCACCTTTGGACCATAAAAGGCGGCCTCGCCGCTTTCTTCCTCGTATTCGATGCCCAGGCCATCAAGCACGCCGCGCACAATGCTTTCGCTGCGCTCCCAGTCATCGTAACGGTCTACAAACTTGGCGTTGTCCGTGTCGTGCAGCGACAGGCGCACACGGAAATTGCCCATGCGCAAATGGCCGTAATACATCTGATACATGGCCACCACACCGCGAAACTCGGATTCCACCTGGTCGGGCGCGCAATAGATATGCGCGTCGTTCATGCACATGGCGCGCACGCGCAACAATCCCGATAGCGAACCGTGTTTCTCGTAACGGAACACATCGCCATATTCGCACAGGCGTAATGGCAAGTCGCGATAACTGCGCAGGCGCGACGCGTAAATCTTGTGATGGTGCGGACAGCACATGGGCCGCAAGTAGTACTCGTCATGTTCATCTATGGGCATGGACGGATACATGCTGTCCTGGTAATAGGGCACATGCCCCGAACGTTCGTACAGCTGTTTGCGGGTTACCGACGGGGTTGTGACGCGCTGGTAGCCCGCGAGAAACTCGGTCTCGCGCGCCCATTTCTCCAGTTCATCGCGCAATACGGTGCCATTGGGCATCCACAGCGGCAGCCCCACGCCGACTTCGCTGTCTTGAATAAACAGGTCCAGTTCCTCGCCCAGTTTGCGATGGTCCCGTTCCATGGCGCGTTTACGCATGGCCAGGTATTCCTTCAATTCTGCGCCGGAAGCAAAGGCCAATCCATAAATACGGGTGAGCATGGGACGTTTCTCGTCCCCACGCCAGTAACTGCCTGAAATCCTGTCAAGCTTGAAACAATTCTTGGGCACGTGCCCCGTGTGCTCCAGGTGGGGCCCTTCGCACATATCCGTGAAGTCCCCGCTTGTGTAGAAGGACAGGGTTCCATTAACTGCCTTGCCCTGCTCAATCAATTCCTGCGCATACTCGCGTTTATATACTTCGCCCTGCGCCTCCAGATAGCGCAACGCTTCGTCGCAGTTCTTTTCCTCGCGGGTGAAGGGCTCACGCGCCTTGATAATGGCGCGCATGGTTTGCTCCACCTGTTCGAGGTCTGCCTCGCCAATGGGATTGTCGCCAAAATCAAAGTCGTAATAGAACCCATGTTCCACGGGCGGCCCAAAAGCAAGCTTTGCTTCGGGACGCAACAGCCGCACGGCCGCCGCCATGATATGGGCCAGGGAATGGCGCAACGCGTGCAGCGCCGCATCCTTGTCTTCCACTATGATATCTGTTTCTGTCTTGCTCATCAATACATGCCTTGTTCTTTGATCGATACCCCAGGGATCGGGAACTGTGTACGCTTTAGCGTACCAAGCAACATCAAACGCTCGAACAAATTAGCGTACTGAAACGTACACAACATACGTGCCTTCTTTATGTTAATAACAGAAGACGACTCACAATCTACTAACGTGGGCTACGCCCACAACCCAGAGTGTACTGCGTTGAAATGAATTGAAGCGCCGCCATGTCCCACAATATGGTTTTCACCAAAAGCCAAACAGACAGGACAGACGGCGCATGGACATGATAGTAACGCATTTTGAGAACACAGTCAAGCGCGAATGGGCCCAAATCGCTGGATAAGAGATTATACAACAGGTGGCGGGGAATGATTTCCCAACGATATACTACATTCAGATTTCGTTGCGGCCTAAAGCGCACGTGATGTTAACGCCACATGGATATCAGATTTCAAATATCAGATTTCAATACGCACAGCACACCGCTGTCGCTGATACGTGTTCTTCCCTGATTGCCTGGGTTTCGAGATTGCGCTATCCACGCAATAACAGTGGCCGGCATTTATCAATATTTCTTATCCACAGCGCAGTCGTTTATTCCAACTCCCTTGATACACCAGGATTCATCGTCAAATAGAATTTTGTTTGAGCCTACGGAACGACTTGGAGTCCAGTCTTATCGTTTGTTACGGTACAGCAAGAAAAAAAGTGCCGCCACCATTTCCGACGAGGTCACGAAGCCTGAAGTTCGTTATGTCGCCGCCAATGGCCTGCCACGTTTTGTTTGTCCCGAGGCTTATCTTGCACCCAGAACAGCGAATCAGTCTGCATAATAGCAGTATAATGTATATGATGCGTCAGTCCCATATTTTATGGTATACTATTATCATTAAATCTCGTATTCAAGAAGCTGAGGTGCCGTCTCGGATGAAGGCCGGGCGGCGCGAACACTGGGAATCCTTCGGGAGTCGTATGAAAAGACCTGGTTGGCGGAAAGGTGGGCCGTATGTTGGTATCAATGCGTTGGATAACGTGGGCGGCCGTGGCGCTGTTAGCTTGTGGAGCGGTATGGGCGACAACGCCTGAAACGCTTCTTGTGCCCGCAGGCGCCTTCGAGATGGGGCGTCCATACGAGGGAGGAAGCGACAACGAGACACCCGTGCATGAGGTCACGCTGGATGCATATCAAATCGGCAAGTATCCCGTGACCAATCAGGACTATGCGGACGTATTGAACTGGGCGCTGGCGTATGATTATCTCAAAGACGGCGATGGCAGCGCATACACAGGGGGATCAGTTTACGCCTATGGCAAGCCAATTGCGCACACGCAAAGCAGCGACGGTAAGTCGCAAATTATCTACAGCAATGATGCGTTTGAAGTGCGCAGCCGCGAGGGGCACGGGGAGCAGTTATTTTCCATGGCGGACCATCCCGTGGTGATGGTGTCATGGTATGGCGCTGTGGCCTACTGTAACTGGCTGAGCGAGATGCACGGTTTGCAGCCGTGTTATGACACGGAAACCTGGGAACGTCATGAACCGGTGCGCAACGGCTACCGCCTTCCCACCGAAGCCGAGTGGGAGCGTGCGGCGGCATGGGACGGAAGCAAACACTGGCGTTATGGCGTTACCAGCGATGATCTTGATGAAACACGGGCAAACTTCTACGATGAGTTTTATTCGAACCCGCTGGGACTGATAGACAGGCCAGAGACATCGCCGGTGGGCTGGTATAACGGCATGAATGTGAATCCAAACGGTGACATCCAGACTGTGGACAGCCCAAGTCCGGTGGGCGCTTATGATATGGCCGGAAGCGTTTGGGAATGGTGTCACGATTGGGGCCTGCGCGATTACCCGGAAGACCCTGTAACAAATCCGACAGGTCCGACGTCAGGAAGTTATAGGATGTGTCGTGGCGGCAGTTGGTTCGATATAGCCAGCGAGTCCCGCGCCGCACGACGCACCACCAATTCACCGACCAATCGCGGTGAAGAGTTCGGCTTCCGTCTTTCGCGGACGCCAACGGAGGAATCGAATGAAGGCGAATTGCCAACCGAAGGTGAAGCCGTAGAAGGCGAAGCGATTGAAGGCGAGCCTGCTGAAGGCGAACCTCGGGAAGGCGAAGCGGCTGAGGGTGAAGCGGTCGAAGGGGAACTTGTAGAGGGCGAAAGCGAGCCCGTGGAAGGTGAACCGATTGAAGGTGAACCAATTGAAGGTGAACCGATTGAAGGAGAATCAGTCGAAGGAGAATCCCAGGAAGGCGAACCAGCTGAAGGTGAGTCCGAAGGTGAGCCTATAGAGGGCGAACCCACAGAAGGAGAACCTGTAGAAGGCGAAGCCGTTGAAGGTGAATCTGTTGAGGGCGAGGGCGAACCGATTGAAGGCGAATCAGTCGAAGGAGAACCCCAGGAAGGCGAACCAGAAGAAGGTGAGTCCGAAGGCGAGCCTATAGAAGGAGAACCCACAGAAGGAGAACCTGTAGAAGGCGAAGCCGTTGAGGGAGAACTCGTTGAAGGTGAATCTGTTGAGGGCGAACCAGTTGAAGGTGAACCTCAGGAAGGCGAAGATGAATCCATAGAAGGTGAGCAAACAACACTTGAAGCGATTGTTCAAGCATTGCTGGACGATTTTGATGACTATGATGCAAACAACGACGGGCTGTTAAGCCCCGAAGAAATCCTTGTCGTATTTCCCGATATGTCAGCGCGACAGTTTGCCGCCCTAGACCTCAACAGGGACGGCTTCCTGAGCAGGGAAGAGTTGCTGGCGGCTTTCCCCGACTCAGGCGAAGGCGAATCTGAAGACGAAGACATTACAGATGACCGTTGTGGATGTTGCGGTCAAGGTTTCCAATCGAAAGATGATCTGAAACGCTATCTCGGCGACTGGCTGTTGGTTGGCTTGAGTCTATTGGCGCTTGCGGCTGTAAAAAGAAAGCGGATATAAGTCAGGGAAAATAAAATATCGTCAACGACATGTTATTGTGAAGAGGATTGATAAGATGTATTTACCCATACAAATTGACAGAGAACAGATTGCGGTGTTTTGCCGCAAGCACCATCTCACCAAGCTGGCGCTATTCGGGTCGGTGTTGACCGATCGTTTCGGCCCGGACAGCGACGTGGATGTGTTGTTTGAATATGACCCGGAACACGTGCCAAGCCTGTTCGATATCGTTGGGATGGAAACGGAACTCAGCGAGATTCTCGGACGCAAGGCCGACATGCGAACCCCGCGTGACTTGAGCCGCTATTTCCGCGACGAAGTCGTGCGTACCGCGCAGGTACAGTATGCTGCTTGACCACGACCAGCACCGCATACAGCACATGCTCGACGCCGCCCGGCAGGCCATGTCCTTTATAGAAGGCCGGTAGCGATCCGATCTTGATACCGATGTCCAACTGCGTACGACCCTGTTGCGTGCGTTGGAAGTGATCGGGGAAACCGCCAACAAGGTGACCCCCGAGCCGCGCGCGGCACATCTGGAAACCCCCTGACCAAAGGTAGTCGGCATCCGCAACCGTCTCATCTATGAGTACTTCGATGTTGACCTCGACATTGTATGGAAGACCGCGACAGCATCCCTTCCCGAACTTGTTCCCATGTTGCAAGCCATCCTGGGCGCTGACGCTTCGAAATAGCCTGCCCCGGCTACGGCTTCACATT
>SLFT01000314.1 GCA_007124105.1 Candidatus Hydrogenedentota bacterium
ATTTCCACGTCCGCAACAATCTCCTCGATCATTTCGATGGCGGCATCGGCATTCTCTTTGTTCAATGCCGCGATATTTATTGTACCATCGTCCTGGATGTCAATCTCGGCGCCCGTCTCATTTTGAATCTGTCGGATAACCTTTCCGCCGGGACCAATGATCTCGCGGATTTTGTCTGGGTGGATTTTAATGGTGAAAATACGCGGCGCATAAGGCGATAAGTCTTCACGTGGTTTGGCGAGCGTCTCATTCATGATGCGCAGGATATGTTCGCGACCTGCGCGCGCCTGCGCCATGGCGCGTTCCATCACGTCGCGGGACAAGCCCTTGACTTTAGTATCCATCTGAAACGCGGTAATCCCATTTTCGGTGCCGCAGACCTTGAAGTCCATGTCGCCCAAATGATCCTCGTCGCCGAGGATATCGGATAGGATACGGACTTCGTCGCCTTCTTTAATGAGCCCCATGGCGATTCCGGCGACCTGGCCTTTAACGGGAACGCCCGCGTCCATCATACTTAACGAGCCCCCGCATACGGTGGCCATAGAACTCGAACCGTTGCTTTCTGTCACATCCGATACAATACGAACGGTGTAGGGGAAGTTGTTTTCGCCGTCATCGTCTTCAGACGCTGAATCGGTAAACGGCAACATGCCCTCGAGGGCGCGCTCAGCCAGTTTCCCATGACCCACCTCGCGACGTCCGGGGCCCATTACACGGCGCACCTCACCGACAGACCAGGGCGGGAAATTGTAATGCAGGAAGAAGCGGCGAAATTCGTCGCCTGTCAACTCGTCAATTCGCATTTCATCGCGACTGGTACCCAACGTGGTTGCAACCAGCGCCTGTGTTTCACCGCGGGTAAACAACGCGCTGCCATGAGTACGCGGCAAGATACCCACTTCGATGGTAATGGGGCGCACTTCATCCAATTGGCGTCCGTCCATGCGCACATCGGTTTCGACAACGGCGCGGCGCATAATACTCTTTTTCAGGTCGCTGAACACTTCACGAATCTGACCGGCCCGTTCGGCATACTCTTCTTCGCCGTATTTTGCTGCAAGTTCCTCTTCCAGGGTAACTTTTATCGCGTCAAGGGCATCGTAACGTGCGAGTTTCTCGCGAATGGCAAGCGCTTCTTTAATGCGCGGCGCAGCAACCGCTTCCACGTCAGCAATGATCTCCGGCGCAATGGTCGCCTCCGGAACAGGCATCTTCTCGACACCGGCGCAATTTCGCAACTCTTCGATAGAAGCGACAATATCGCGAATATGATTGTGGGCAAATTCAAGCGCCTCGACCATCTGGGCTTCTTCTAATTCATCAGCCGAACCTTCTACCATGCAGATGGAGTCACGGGTGCCCGCAACAATGATGTCCAGGGCGCTGTTTTCCATGTCAGGCATGGGTGGATTAACAACCAACTGGCCGTCAATCAGCCCCACACGTACAGCACCGATAGGCTCAAGGAGCGGAATCTTACTTATGTGCAAAGCTGCTGACGCGGCGTTCATGCTTAATACGTCGGGGTTGTGAATGTTGTCAGCGGAAAAAACAGTCTGGCAGACCATTGTTTCGTTCAGGAATGTCTTGGGAAACAACGGACGCAACGGACGGTCCGTCATGCGACAGACAAGAATCTCGCGTTCTGAAGGCCGCGCTTCACGTCGGAAGAAATTGCCCGGGATTTGGCCTACCGCGTAAAACTTTTCGCGATAGTCAACGGTCATCGGGAAAAAATCCTGCCCCTCTCTTGGTTCCGGCGCTGTTGTGACGGCGGACAATACCATGGTGTCGCCGCTCTGACAGATGACGGCGCCGTGCGCTTGCTTGGCGATGCGGCCCGTCTCGAAATGCACCTCTGCGGCGCCTACTTGTACTGATACTCTTTCTACCATTTTTCTTACCTCTTTTCCTGCGCGCGGATCGGCTCTGCGATCAATCGTGCATCATAGTTTCTTATCTCTATCTACCACTTCTTCTTAATTGATTGTTGGATTTCGACGGGCAATGCTGTTGCGTCTTGAACAGCCGCAAACACAGTACGCCAATCCGCTGAAGAACGCCAAGGCGGGACGCTCTATTTGCGCAGTCCCAGTTTGCCAATCAATGCGCGATATCGTTCAATATCTTTCTTCTGAACATAATTAAGCAGGTTGCGGCGTTTGCCCACCAGCCGCAACAGACCGCGTCTGCACGCAAAATCCTTGGGATGTTCGCGTAGATGTTCCGTCAGCTGCTTGATGCGTTCAGTGAACAAAGCCACTTGAACTTCCACCGACCCCGTATCCTCACCATTGGCGCCATGCGCCTCAACCAGTTTACTTTTCGTTTCTTTGGGTAACGACATTTTCGTATGCACCTTTCTTGCGTATTCGCCCACGCCCAGCACGGCGATGGTGAACCGCACGCCCGAGCCGCGGGTAAGTGACAATTATTTCAAACACATAGTATATCAAAAACAGACCAGTAGTCTGGTAATCTACGTCAGCAGGCGCCGCCACAACAACAGGCGCCGTCGGGTTTATCGGTCAATGCGGCGAGACCCGGCAGGGTCTTGCCTTCGAGCATTTCAAGGGACGCGCCGCCGCCCGTGGATACATGGGACATCTTGTCCGCCAATCCAAACTGGGTCACGGCCGCCGCTGTATCGCCGCCGCCAATGATGCTGATAACGTCGTTGTCAGCCAACAATTCGGCAATGGTACGCGTACCCTTCGCGAAATTCTCCATCTCGAAGACGCCAACCGGACCATTCCAAACAACTGTACGCGATTTCTTGATAACACTGCTGAATTGTTCGATAGCTTCGGGGCCAATATCAAGACCCATCCATCCGTCGGGGATGGCGTCTGCCTTGACTGTTTGTGTGTTTGCGTTGTTGTCAAAGGCGTCCGCCACTACAATATCAGCAGGCAAAATCAGGGTGATGCCCTTTTCCTCGGCCAGGCCCATCAGTTTTCTGGCGACTTCGATACCGGGTTCGTCCAGCATGGACTTGCCGATTTCAAATCCCTTTGCCTTGAGGAAGGTAAACAGCATCCCGCCGCCGATCAGCAAGTTATCCACCAGGTTGAGCAGGTTTTCGATAACAGTGATCTTGTCTGAAACTTTTGCGCCGCCCAAAACAGCGGTCAACGGACGCTCGGGATTGTTGAGCACCTGCCCGAAATACGCCATTTCGCGTGTAACCAGGAAGCCCGCAGCGCTCTGTTTGATATGGCGGGCAACGCCTTCCGTGGACGCGTGTGCGCGATGCACGGTGCCAAAGGCGTCCGAGATATATACGTCGCCCAACTTCGCCAGCTGCGCGGCGAACTCGGGATCATTTTTCTTTTCACCCGCGTAAAAGCGGGTGTTTTCAAGCAAAATAATGTCGCCGGGCGCCATTGCCGCAACGGCTTCTTCGACTTCCGGACCGATACAGGCGTCCAGTTTCTTGACATTGCCGCCTACGAGGGCGCGCAAGGCATCCGCAATGGGGTCCATCTTAAAGGTCAAATTTTTTGTTTCAATAGCCGCTTTTTCAGCATCATCCGCGGCCTTCTGTGGGTCGCCCGGACGGCCCAGATGAGACATCAATACAAGTTTGCCGCCCTGATCGCGCACATAATTGATGCTTTTGAGCGCGGCGCGAATACGCGTATCGTCACGTACTGTCCCGTCTTCATTTTGCGGTACGTTAAAATCCACGCGCATTAATACGGTCTTGTCGCGAAGTTCCAGGTCGTCTATCTGCAACTTGTTCATGATATGCCTTCCTTTTTACGTTCTATTCAGAAAGGCGGGACCTGACGCTTTTGCGCGGTCCCGCCTGTAAACTACAGATTCGGTGTTCAGGATGCCATCTTCTTGAACAGGTCAATACAACGGTTGGAATAACCCCATTCGTTGTCGTACCAGGAGATGATCTTGATGAAGTTGCCGTCCATAACAGACGTGAGCGCGGCGTCAAAAATGCTGGAGTGAGAATTGCCGATAACATCACAAGAGACGATCGGATCTTCCATGTACTGCAAGATGCCCTTGAGCGGGCCTTCCGCAGCGGCTTTCATGGCCGCGTTAATATCTTCCTTCGTGGCGCTCTTGTCAAGTTGGGCCACCAGGTCAACTACGCTGCCGTCAATCACCGGTACGCGCATGGCCATGCCGTCCAGTTTGCCGTTCAGATCGGGCAATACTTCGCCCACGGCGCGGGCCGCGCCGGTGGTGGTGGGGATGATCGAGTAAGCGGCGGCGCGGGCGCGACGCAAGTCGCTGTGCGGCATGTCAAGCACCACCTGGTCGTTGGTGTAGGCATGGGTGGTCGTCATGAGGCCGCGCACAATGCCGTATTTCTCGTGGAGAACTTTGGCTACCGGCGCAAGACAGTTGGTGGTACAGCTGGCATTGGATACCACCACATCACTTGCTTTGAGCACCTCGTCGTTCACGCCGCAAACCACGATAGCGTCCACTGCGTCCTTCGGCGGCACACTTAACAATACTTTTTTTGCGCCCGCTTCGACGTGCATCATGCACTGCGCCTTCGCGCGGAATACGCCAGTGGATTCAAGCACCAGCTCGACGCCAAGAGCGCCCCAGCCAAGCTCGGCGGGGTTCTTGACGGCTGTGACTTTGACTTCCTTGCCGTCAACAACAATCGCATCGTCTTTGGCGCTCACTTGCTTTGGATATACGCCGTTGACGCTGTCGTATTTCAGCAGATGGGCGAGTGTTTTCGCGTCGGTCAGGTCGTTAATCGCCACAACTTCAAACGCGGATTCTTCCATGAGAAGCTTGAATACATTGCGGCCAATGCGGCCAAAACCATTGATTCCGACTTTCGTTGCCATAGGTAGTTTTCCTTTCGCTTATACCTGTCTTTCTGAGGACTTTCCTAAGAATATACACTTACTGTAAGCACATTTATTGAAACGAAGCTGAAAAGATGCGGATGAATTGCGCCGTGGCAAATCGAAGAACTGGTCAGCCCCGCATACACGCCCACTTGTGCCGGCCGCAGGTGAAACCACGTTCCAGCGTCCTTATGCCAGGAATAGAGTTCCTCCCTGAAAACCGCTGGGATAGCGCGAACCCTATACTTAGCGTATAGTATGCCAGACGACAGGAGAGAAAGTCAATTTATGTTTTCATGATGTTTTCATGATTTATGTTTTCATGAGTGTTTTCACGCAGGGCCATGCCCCGGTTATTCGTCCTGCGGCATCATGGCGCCCCCTTCGCATTGCGGGTTTCAGACTGCGCCTGTTGTTTTTCTGAGATGGCGAGGAGAAATTACATTTCCTCCTCCTCGGTCCCCGCGTCACCTTGACTCTGCCCCGCCTGCATCAGTTCGACTACTGCAGGAAGGCGTATAAGAATCGCAGCCGTTATCAGGTATGGCAGGAAGTGTCTCATCCGCAGCTGATCCAGGGGGACGCGATGCTGCGGCAGAAGATCACGTATATTCACAACAACCCGGTGCGTCGCGGGTATGTGGACATTCCCGAGCATTGGCGGTATTCATCGGCCCGCAATTATGAGAGCCTGGACGGGGCGGTGATGGAGATTGACGCGTTGATGGGGCTTTGAGTGGTGGGGCCGGAGAGTGCGTTCCCCGCCCACCGCTCGTTCCCCACCCA
>SLFT01000457.1 GCA_007124105.1 Candidatus Hydrogenedentota bacterium
ACCCAGGGCCAGTACAGCGGGAACCAGAAGGCCGTGACCCAGGCGCCGGCAACAACAACTGCTGTCGCTCCAGCGCGCCAGTCCGCCGCTGCGCGTGTGGCCAGGGCATGAACCAGGGCAAGCATGACAAGGATGAAAGCATAGATGCCAAGTATCATGCTTCCAAATGCAAGTCCTGGAAAAATCAGACGCAAGCCCAACGCAAATACGAGCAGCGGCATACAACGAGTAAGGGCAGCGACCGCGAATCGGGCACGCGTGTTTTTCAGCGGGACGCGTTCAAGCACCCATGCGTCAAACCATACCGGGACACTGAACACCAACGTCAGGATAAGCCAGGTGAGCAACCGGGTTGGATGGAACATACTGACAGTAAAGATATGTACATCAAGCAACAGCGCAAGCAGAAACACGCCCGCACCGCTAAACACTATTCCGCGCAACACGGCGGCCGGTAAAGGGCCGGAGCGCGGCGGGCTTGATACGCCGCGCGCGCCCAGGGCCATGCCCGCAATACGGTAGGGGTTAATACTCCAGCGTCGCTCGGATGTACATGGCGAGGCAGGCACGGCCGCCCCGGAGACCCGCGCCGTAAACGCCGTCGCCAACAGCAATGCGCCCGCGCAGCCAAGGGCCACAGCCGACAGCGACATCGCCCACAGTATCCACGGGAATGTAACCGAATGCTCGAAGCCCAGTGCCCTGTTCACCCACGCGATAATGCGCGCAATCAAAACCGGATCGCTGGCTTCGGTGGCGTGATTGCTGAAAGGGCTGCTGATAACGTCGGCCGTGTCGCCCAAAGTTTTGCGGGCATGTTCGATGGTGAACAATTCCTCGAAGATGCCGGCCGCAACCGCCGTCTTACAGTCGGGTACGCGTCGGGGCAGCGCGCCAAGCGACACAAACGCGTCGGCCACCGGCTTATCGTAAAAGGCTTCCGCGCCCGCAAACCCACCCATGGAATACCCCAGATAAGCGATGGGCAGTCCGGGATACTCCCGGCGCGCCCACTCGAATACGTTGAATATCTGGGCGGGATTCGCCGACCAGTCAAAACGGTTGCGGGAATGGCCATGTCCCCAGAAGTCGAAGGCGACCGCGGCATAATCGTTTCGCGCGAAGGCCTTGGCCAACATGGCCATAACGCCTTGGTTGGCGGTGACGCCGTGGCCGATGAGCATCACGGCTTTCGGCTCGGCGCCCTGCCATATCGTTGCGGGGTTTATATGGCCGTCCGCCCCGGCAATGGTCACAGGCGTCCGCGTCATATACAGAATGGGCGGCAGAAATATAGCCGCCAACGCAAGACAATACAAACATAGTCCAACCCCGAAAACCGTCTTCACCTTCATGAGCAGACCCTTGCGGCTGTGCCGGTTACAACGACTACCAGTATTCTGATGAGAGCATACCACATACCCAACATCTCTGAAAACGTTTACGCCATTAGGCGGCCGCTCCCAAGAAACTTAAAAACTATCACATTGAAAAACAGCGCTATAAGTAAACTTGCCTTTTAGTGAGTCGTCTCGATTACGAATTACGAGTACGAGACACGAGCACGAAAAATGAATCGTTGCCCTCGTAATCGTGCTCGTGAATCGTACTCGAACACCCCGGTCTTTTGTCTATATACAAATAACCCCGGAACACCGGCGCAGGGCGCTGCTAATTGGCCAGGTTTGACCTTCGGTTAGAACACATAGTATGCTCCAACTCTACTTTCGAGGAACCGACAAGAAGGATATTATGATGAGACGCCCTTTTTTCGCTGTAATGGCTATTACCATCTGCGCCATGTGTTCCCCTGCCGTAGCGACAGGGTACGACAGCCAGGTGGACCCGCGCGCGTTGGGCGCGACAGGCGACGGTCAAGCAAACGATACGCCCTATTTCCAAGCGGCGCTGGATGCTATTGGCAGCGCGTCGGCAAGGCTCATAGTCGCCGGCGGCGTGTTTTCGGTGGAGTCGCTCCGTTTCCCTGACAATGTTACCTTGGCTTTCCAGCAAGGCGGTCAGCTGGCCGTCGCGTCAGAACATGAACTGTTAATTCACGGTCGTATTGACGCGGGAATGGAAACGATATTCGCCGGGGACGGCCGGGTGGGTGGTGAAGTAGACAACCTGCATGTCTTCCCGCAATGGTTCGGCGCCGTGGGCGACGGCGTCCATGACGACGCGCGGGCGCTGCAACAGGCCGCCGACCTGGCCGCGGACGCCATGGGCAGAACCTTGTTCATCCCCGAGGGCACATACTTGTTTACCCGCGATATTGTGCTGCGCTGCAATGTGGAGAGCCGGGGATTGTTCGTCATAGAGCTTGAAATTGACGATGACCGCACCCAGTTCTGCAACGACCTGTACTTGCCGACCCACCATCCAAAACGCGCGCCGATACTTCGCTTCGCGCCCGACCATCCTGAACAAGAATTGGCCATGACGCCATTTTTCGGCATTGAGGAAGGCGACTTGACCGTGCCTGTATATCAGGATGTACCTCTTGCTGACGGCAGCGGCGTCGTTGATCTCGAGGAAGGCGGCCTGCTGCGCTTTTATTCCGCCGATTTTTTCTCGTCCCGCAGCGTTCGCAAGGGCGCGCATTATTACGATCGCAACGATATTACACAGCTGGTATCCGGACGGGGCGCCGTGTTTCCCGAGTTTGCCTTCAGCTATCATGAACCTCCCGACGCCGCGCCCTGGAGTGAAGACGCCGTCTATGTAAAGGGCGACTATTGCGTTTTTGGCGGGGAAGTGTTCAAGGCGACATGGCCCTCGGGCGAAGGCGCCGACTTTCGACATCGTCACAGGGGTACTGTTGAAATTGGACCCGTGCCGCCGCAGGCCGGCAGCGCGTCCGTCTCATATTCCTACACTTATGAAGACGGCACGGAAGACAGTATCCTGCTTTGGCGCAGGGTGCATACCCAAATCTGGTATCGGCCAAAGGACACGCAAACAACAGTCAACGGATTGCGCATCGAGGTGCGCCTGCATGGTCACGGCGGCGAAACAAAACGCATTTCAGCCGGCGCGATGACAGTGAATCGCAGCAACATGACCTTTAACAACCTCGCGATAAGCGTGCGCGACCGTGAGGCCACCATGTCGCGACTGCTACAGTCCACGGGGTGCGTGAACAACACCTTCAACAACGGTTATTTTTCCGGCGCGACAAGCGCGCATCTGGGCTATAACATCCTGAACAGCAATGTCGCCAATTTTCGATACAACCACTGTATTTCCACCAACAGCCGTAAAGGCATGGACGGTCGGCACGGCAAGAACATCACCGTCGTCGGCGGCTATTACAACATCATTGACGACCATTACGGGCGCAATTATGTAATTCGCGATATAACGCTCAACGGGCTGTCGGTTCGCGTCCCCGGCGACAGCACGCCCAACGCCGATTTGCAGGCATGGGAGTTCAGTCCACGCACTGCGCTCAGTTTCAACGGCGCCAATTTTCATATCGAGAATGTCGTTATTGAAGGCGGCGCCGGTAGCGTCATGGGCGCGCGCGGCGACATTGGCGACTTGTACGGCGTACTCGTGTTGCGTGATGTGGTTGTACGCGGCAATGACGACGACATCCACCTTTTCCGCCACAGTATCAACCCGGATTTCGATTACGCCCATGACGTAAAGGTCCCGACCCGCCTGCTGATTGAAAACATAACGCTGGAAAATCCCGGCGGCATTCGGTTAACCTTGGGCAGCGGCTTCAATGAACGTCCGTACGGGCCGGTTGTCGTACGAAACGCGCTTATTGGGAACGTGTTCTCCGCAAGCCCGGACACAACTTTCTCCGAGTGCGTTTTTCGCGATGTCCGTTTCGATGTAACCGAAGCGGCCCTCGTCAATTTCCGGCAATGCCTCTTTGAAGGCGAAAACACAGGACTTACGGCGGAGAATACGGGCATTGCAACGGGCAACGCCGCCATGAAAGGCGCCGTGCAATCATTTCCGATTGAGTATCTGAATGAGGCCCTTTTTGAGCGGCCTTGACGCTGTCCGCCAGCCCGCATATTTCACCGGGTTTCGTCGTGAAATATGGGGGGGGCCAGGGCAACAGACGTTGCGTGAACGTCAAGGATTGAAAACCAATCTGTTTAATAAACAGTCATTATGAGTGTGATGTAGCGTGATGTTGTCGCGTTGTTTGTTGTTTTGATAATGAAGTCCGGCTTATGCGCTGGGGTTATGCCCCACGCATGAGTCAAGAAGAAAAATCATTGAGAGGAGTAGAAACATGAAGGACTATGGTTTATTGGCAATCGTACTGGTGATATGCGCGGCCATGTCGGCGCAAGCGCTCGAGGGACGGATCATCGTTGTGACCGCGGAAGAAGAAACGGCCGGTTTTACGCCGGTACTGCTTCCGTGTGACGGGGCAGCGCCTGATGGACGCCTCACGGCGTTGAATCAGGATACAGGCGAGGCCGCGCCGGTTACCCTGTTCGGCGATCATCTTGGCTTTGTTCCGCCGTCCTTACCCGCAGGACAAGAGCAGCGTTTCGTTTTAGCGGCCGGCGACGACGACGCTGCGCCCCGTGTGCGCCTTGAGCACAACACCGAGGAAGGCGGCGTTGCCGTATATATACGCGGCGCGCATTTCACTACCTACAACTATGGCGACGTATCGCGTATCCCCTGTCTGTGGCCGGTATACTCGGAAAACGGTGTCACCGTTACCCGCAACTATCCCATGGCCGCGGACGCGCCGATGGAAGGCCGGAAAGACCACCGTCACCATGTGTCCATCTGGACAGCCTTCGGCGATGTGAACGGCGCCGATACGTGGCATCGCGCCCCAATCAACACGAAAAGCGTTGAAACGGAATCCGGCGACGCCTTTGGCGTGATCCGCGCCCATAACGTGTGGGCCGACAACCGAGACGAACCAATCGTGGACGAAATCCGGGAATACCGCTTTTACGACGCCCCCGCAGGCATCCGCCTGTTTGACCACACAATCACCTTTAACGCCGTTTACGGCGATGTGGTATTTGGAGACGACAAAGAGGGTATCGTCGCGTTTCGTGTTCGCCCCGAGCTTCAGGGCAACGAAGCGGGACTGCTTACCAACGCGGCTGGCGATCAGGGCGAACGCAATGTCTATGGAACGCCCATGCCGTGGATGGATTACTCGGGACATATTGACGGCGCGGGCAACCGTGGCATCGCCCTGTTCAGTCACCCTGACAATTTCCGTGAGCCCTGTTGGCACGTGCGCGACTACGGCCTGGCGGCAGCAAACCCCTTTGCCTTATCCGATGTATGCCGCATGGACGAAGATGGTTCGTATACGCTGGCGGAAGGCGAAAGCCTGACCCTTGCGTTCCGCTTTTACATTCACACGGGCGACGTTGAGGAGGCCGAAGTGGCAAAACATTACACCGGCTACGCCACTGCGCCAAAAGCGGCCTGGGCGGAATAACAACCAGCGATATTCATCAGGCATGTACGCCGCCACATTGTCGCCACTGTTTCAGTGCGCGGCGGTGTGGCGTTTTTCTATACTATTCATCAAGGGTATGGTGTCCAAGCCAACTACCTGACCCGGATATTTCACAAAGTTTCGTCGTGAGCGCGCGAAGATTGTGTCAGATCAA
>SLFT01000305.1 GCA_007124105.1 Candidatus Hydrogenedentota bacterium
ACCCAGGGAACGCCGGTGCGCTTTACCGTTACCGTTTCAGGCGAAGGCAACCCAACCACCATCAGCGCGCCGCCTCTTCCAGACATGCCCTGGGCGCACGTTTCCGGCCCTGAAGTGGAAACGCGGCAGCAGGACGACAGCGTGGAAATGACGAAACAGTTCTCGTACCTTCTGACGCCCCTCGCGCCGGGAGTACAGACAGTGCCGCCGGTGGTGTTCACGTTCTTCGCGCCGGCGTCGGGGGAGTACGAGTCCGCGCAATCGGCAGCATTGTCTGTTGATGTGCAGGCGGCGGCCGGCGGTGAAACACTGGTGGCCGTTGGCGGTTCGGCGGAAGAGCAACGACGAAGAATAGATGTTTACGATGACGGATTGCTCCCCATTGTTACCGATCCCCAGGCTGTAGCGGCGTCAGCGCGGCGCCGCAACACGCGTCTTGGGTTGGCGGCGTTCATGAGTCCTTTGGCGCCGTTGTTGGCGCTCGTGGCTTGCTATATCGCGCTGCAACACCGACGGCGCCTGTCTTCGGACCGCGGGTACGCGCGCCGCTATTACGCGAAAACAACATGTTTGAAACAATTAACAGAGGCTGCCGAGGCGTCCGACCCGACGGAGACGTTGTATCGCGCCCTTACCGGGTTTGTCGGCGATATGCTGAACGTGAACGGGGCCGGGCTTACCTCGTCGGAAGTGGAGTCGCTGCTGCGAGAGCGCGGCGCGCCAGAGGAGACGCTGCTAATCATGACCCGCGTGTTGAAGGCATGTGAACGCGCCCGTTATGCGGGGCGCACCCCTTCGGGCGAAGAACTGACAACCTTGTGCGCCACCGCAACGGATGTTGTCGAAGCGCTGCATGAAAAGCTGCGGGAGGAATCGGTATGACGCTGTTATTAATTGCCATGACATTGGTTGCGCTTCCGGAGGAAGGCCGTATTCTGTTTGAAGAGGCCAACGCCGCCTATCACGCGGGCGCTTATGATGAGGCAATCGAGCAATATGTTCGGCTGCAACGGGACTATGACGTGAAAAGCGCGCCGCTGTTCTTCAATTTGGGAAACGCGTGGTACAGAAATGGAAGTCTGGGCAAGGCCATTTTGCATTACGAAGCCGCCCTGGCGGTGGAACCGCGTTTCGAGCCTGCGCGAAAGAATCTGGATACAGTGCTGCAAGATACGCGGCGACGTCTGCCGGCGCCCGACCCCGCAATGCTGGAACAGGGAAGCCTGGTGCGCTATTATCCCTTCTCGCCCTGGCACAGTCTGGTGTTGACCCATGCCTGTTTATTGCTTGCGCTGGCGTTGCTCGTCGTGCGTTATTGGCGCGACACGCCCCGCATCAAGTGGATGGGCCATTTTCTCCCTGCACTCGCGCTGTTGTTCTTTGCATTTGCCGTCATGGGCAACCAGGCGACCCGCACAGCGCCGAAACTGGCTGTCGCCCTGCCTGATGAGGCCCCCGTATATTTCAGTATGAGTGAACTAGATTCCCCGCGGTTTTTGTTATATGAAGGAGACCGCGTTCTTATAGACCGGTTTGAAGGCGACTGGGCGCGTGTGCATGCGTATGGCGGCGAACGCGGCTGGACGCGGCGCGGCAATACGGGTGTTGTCGAATACACCACGATTTAACGCCTTGATGGCGCTGTTTTTGTTTCGAAACAATGAACTTCACGCTGGATATAACAGAAGACGTTATGCGAAAGCCGTTCTTGAACATGGCTGAATAAGGATTGCATGACTGTTGCCACATACGACATAACGGAACTCAGCCGGTTGGCCCGCGAGACCCCGACCGCTTTCAGGGCTGTTCCACGCGCGGCCTGCGTGGCGGCCGTGCGCGACTATGCGCAAAGCCGCCGCCGAGAAATTCGCGCCCACCATGACGCCGGCGAGTCCGGCGGCACAACGTTGCGTCACCTCACCGAACTATGCGACGAAATTGTGCGCGTGGTGGCCAATTTTGCCGTCGCGCACACAACCAATCCGCAGCGCATGATGCAGCAAACGGCAATATGCGCCCTGGGCGGGTACGGCCGCCGTGAAATGAGTCCGCATTCAGACCTGGACATATCGCTGGTGCTCGACAACGCGCTTACGACGGATATCGAGGCGTTGAACGCCTTCCTGCTCCCCTTTTTCTGGGATATCGGTTTCAAAGCGGGATACACGGTGCATACGGTACGCGAGGCAATGTCCCTGGCGGTTTCAGACCCCAGGGTATTTACCACCTATGCGCAGTCCCGTCTTGTTTATGGCGATAACACCACCTTTGGCAGATTGAAATTGTCGCTGGCGGACCTGGATACCGCCAGTCGCGATGAGGTGCTGGCCTATGTGCGGCGTCGTGAACGCCCCGAGTTGTTGTCAGAGGAGCATCGCGACCTGTACGCGCTTGAACCGGACGTCAAGGAAAACGCGGGCGGCCTGCGCGACTTTCACGCGGGATTATGGATGATCATATTGATGCTGGGGCCCTTTTCCCTGGACGAACTGGCGCAGGGCGGCTACATTACAGCGGTCGAGCATCTGGACTTGCTTGAAGGACTCGATTTCTTGTGGCGCGTTCGTAATGAACTGCACTTTCACACCGACCGCGAAGAGGACAGGCTCACTTTCCCGATGCAACGTCATCTGGCCAGGCGCTTTGGCTACGGCGATTCGCCGCGCGCAACAGAACGGCTGATGGAAGACTATTATAACGCCGCCTGTAGCGTACGGCAGTTTTTGAAGATAGCGGCGCGTATTTGCGAGCAGCCGTCCATGGCGCAGCTGTTTGAACAACAAAAATCCGAACGTGCCCAGATAACCGTCTATCAGAACCGTTTGTGTTTGAACCCGTCGGACAAGAACTGGTTCGTGGAGAATCCCGTACGGTTGCTCGAGGTGGTCTGGGAATGCGCGCGGCGCGCCGTGCCGTTGAGCTTGGCCGCATCACACTGGCTGTCAAAAAACCTGCGCCTGGTCAATGATGAATTTCGCGCAAGCGATGCGGCACGACGCTATTTCCTGGCAATTTGCAGGCGTCCCTTTCAGGCAGGCGCGGCATTGCGCGAAGCGGCGTCAGCCGGGCTGCTGGCCGCGTATCTTCCTGAATTCGGCGCTATACAGGGTGTCATGCGCTACAAGGATTTCCACAGCTACCCCGTGGACGAGCATACGCTGCGCGCTGTTGAAGCGCTGGGGCGTCTGCCAAATCACGAGGTGCCCCTGTCCGAAATTTTGTGCAGCGCCATTGAACGTGTGCGCGACCCGCACGTGCTTGTGTTGGGCGTCCTTTTTCACGACCTGGGCAAGGTTGCGGGTGATGTCCACGTCGAGGAAAGCGCCAGGATCGCCGACGCCATTGCCGAACGAATCGGTCTCGAGCGCTACGACGCGCAGCAACTCGTTTTGCTGGTTCGCCTTCACCAGAGCATGTCGGATATCGCCTTTTACCGGGATACAGACGACTGGGATGTGGTCGCGTCTTTTGCCGCCATGGTGAAGAACGATGAATTGTTGCGCATGTTGCTGCTGCTGACTTACGCGGACCTGAGCGCCGTGGGGCCAAATGTATACAATGAATGGAAAGCGGCGCTGTTGCTGAAATTGTTTCTCAAAACGGAGCGCATGCTGACCGGGCGCGCGGCGGACGGCATAGACGATGGTTTTATTCGGCGTAAGCGCGCGCGGGTGCGCGATCTGACAGCCCATCCTTTCGAAAAGGAGCTGGAGGGTTATCTCAATGCGCTGGGCGATCGTTATCTATTGGGATACTCGGCGGCGCAAATCGTCGAGCACGTAGCGTGTCTGGCTGAGGCGCGCGAATCAGGGCTTGCAATCCGTTGTGTCGAACAGGTGGAAATGGGAGCAAGTGAATTTGTCGTGTGTACGCGCGACAGACGCGGATTGTTCGCCGAGATAGCGGGCGCGTTTTCATCGCAACTCGTCAACGTGCGCAGCGCGGCGTTGTTCACGCGCAATGACGGCTGGGTGGTGGACAGCTTTTTGGTGCATAACGCCGTGAGTGGAAGGCCGCTTACGGAAAACGAGGTGGCGACCGTGGCGCGCGTACTCGAGGATGTGATCATGCGCGGCGCGGACGTGGCCGCCTATGTCAGTAAATCGCGCAGACGTTTGTTCGCGTTGATGCAGTCGGAAGCGCCCGCGCGCGCGTCTGTCGAATTTGACAATGACGCGTCGCGCACTGACACGGTAATTGATATTGTGGCCGCGGATCGCGCGGGCCTGTTGTATGACATTGCCCATACCCTGTCGGAGATGGGCGTTGATTTTAATGCGGCGCATATTATGACGGATGTGGGACGGGCGCGCGATGCCTTCTATGTTCGCATGAACGGCCGTAAACTGGAAGACGCAACATTGAAAGAGTGGGTCGCGCGGCGATTGTATGATGCTGTTGCCGGCGCCGCGCTCCTGGAAAAACCGTAAGGAGATGTGATTATGAACAGGACGATGAACGTAGTGTTGAGCGCAACCTTGTTGCTGGCCGCCTGTCTCGGCGTACAAGCCCGAGCGCAGGCGCAGGATGTTTCCCTGCTGCGGGAAATAGAGAGTATTTATGTGAACCTCCACGAGCGGTTGCGCCCCTCGGTCGTCAATATTGACGTGCAGGGCAAGGCCGAAGAAATGGATATGACTCCTTTCGGGCCGATGGAAGACCTCTTCCGCTTCTTTAACGTGCCCACGCCACAGGAACGGCCGCGTATGCGGCAGCACCGCGCGCGCGGTACAGGCAGCGGGTTCATTTATGACGCCGAAGGCTTCATTATTACCAACAACCACGTTGTTGAGGACGCGGACCGCATTGTGGTGCGGCTGCATAATGGAAACGAATACGACGCGGAAATTATCGGTACAGACCCGGAAACGGATATTGCCGTTATCAAGATTGACGCTGACGAAGCGTTGCAACCGCTGACCCTGGGCGATTCCGACAAGGTGCGCGTCGGCGAGTTTGCAATCGCCATTGGCAGTCCACGCGGATTTGAGGGCTCGGTGTCCTTTGGGCACATCAGCGCGCTCGGTCGCGAAGGGCTGCGCGGCCTCGCCATGCAAGGGCTTACCTTTCAGAATCTCATTCAGACTGATGCCGCCATCAACCTGGGCAACAGCGGCGGGCCCTTGTGCAATATTGACGGCGAAGTTATTGGCATCAACACCGCCATTGTTTTTGGCGCCAATTCAATCGGCTTTGCCATTCCCATCAATACCGCCAAGCAGACCGTGCCTGTGTTAATCGCCGAAGGAAAGGTTACCCGCGGTTATCTTGGAGTTTCCATTGATGATGCCGACACGTACGCCGACGTGGAGACGCTGGGGTTGCCTGACAGCTTCGGCGCGGTGGTGCGACAGGTACAGCCCGATACCCCGGCGGACGTCGCGGGCTTGAAAACCTATGATGTGATTCGCAAAGTGAACGGAAAAGCGATTGGCAATGCCAGCGAACTGGTGCGCACCATTTCGGCATATCCTCCGGACGAGACAGTTACCCTCGAAATCTGGCGCGATCGGAGAACTATTGAAGTGGAAGTGACGCTCACCGAACGCGATCTGCTGGCGGACAGGAGGACCGTGGAAAAATCCGTGCAGGGCATTACAGTGCGCGATCTGACGCC
>SLFT01000082.1 GCA_007124105.1 Candidatus Hydrogenedentota bacterium
AGGGGCTGTAGCCGTCGAGGTATTGCCGTCTCCAAAATTCCAGGCGCGCGCCAGTATGGGCGTATCCTCAATACTGGACAAGTCATTAAATGTAATATAGTCGTTGACATATACATTGGTCTCGGATGCGGCGAAATCAACAATATTGGCCGGTTTCTTTACCTGAATGTACGCTGGTTTTACAACCTTGCGGCTGTAGCCCTTGTCGGTGGTAATGGTCAAGGTAATATCGTAAATGCCAGCCTCGGAATACAAATGGGACGGGTTTTGACGCGTGGAAATAGCGCCGTCGCCAAACTCCCATAACCAAGCCTCTATCTCGCCAGCGTCTTCCGTGCCAATACTCATGTCCAGCAGTTCCACCGGCTGACCCAGGCCCACGGTGCGCGCTTTCGCCCTGAAGTCTGCATGCAACACCTCATCCGCCAGTACAGTCACCACAACTTCGGATGAGCCGCGGGCGGTTAGATACAGGTTGCCTTTGTTGAGGCCGAACGCCAGTTTCCCCCGATCAATTTGCACCGGGATTCTTATCGGGTTTGTCGGGCCGCGGCTGGTGCATTGGTCGGCTATGTCAAGGCAGTTTTGCGGCAGAATCCAGTCCTGGTCCGTCCGCACCACAAGCGGTTCCATTGCACCGCCTGTAAAGGTTTTATGCACCCGCAACACTATCTCATCCCTATTCAAGCCAAAATCAAGCGTGTCGGAAGAAACAAGTAAATGCACCCCTACATCGGGCGGGCATCCCAGTAAACCAATACCCAGCAATGCCGCGACAATGACGGCGCTCAAGGGCGTTCGCATATTTTTCATGATATAAAGGACTCCTTGCGCATAACACGGCATTTCACTACAGTCTCAGACAACGTCCCGAGAACATGACAGCATTCCTTAATGTATGATACCATAATGTCAGTTGCCCGCGCAGTTGTCAAGAATTATTCCGCGTCAACTATTAGCATCTAAATATATTCTACACCATCAGCCCATGAAAAAACACGCGCGACGGGCCTGTTGCGTTGCCGTTGATTCATTAGTAGGCATTGACAATTTTACTGTTTGTGATATTATCAATCCCTACAGAGTAATCATTACCCCGTGGACACGCGGCCAGTGAGGCAATTGTCAGGAGCGCACAAGGGCCTGCTCCACCTGTACCCGTGTTTCGGCGTCCACAAGCGTCTCAAGTAAGGCGAGCGCAAAGTCCAGCGCCGTACCGGGGCCGCGCGAGGTCAACACGCGTCCATCACTTTCAACAGCAGTGCCTGTGTATGTCGCACCTGGATATTGCGACGCGTCAAGCAGACCTGGATAAGCGGTAAATTTTCGACCGTCGAGCAGCCCCGCTCTGCCCAGCGCCATGGGCGCGGCGCATATTGCAGCCACATACCGCCCCGAATCATGCACTTCCTTCAAATAGGCAACAAATTTCCCGTGTTCCGTCAAGGTCGTGGCGCCGCATAAGCCGCCTGGAATCACGACCATGTCGCACCCGTCCTCGGCCATGGCTTTGTCGAGAGTGGTGTCCGCCGCCAACGTCACGCCGCGACTCGCGACAACCAGTTGTTCATCCATACTTGCCGTAACTACGCGCACATCGCCGCGCCGTAAAATATCAATGAGCGTAACGGCCTCCAATTCTTCACATCCCGGGGCCAGAGGGATTAGTACTTGTTTCATGATGCCTCTCCATATCGTTACCCAACACAACAAAGCCGACCTGTGTTTTCATCAGTCGCCTACAACGATTTAGAGCGTTGCTCAAGAAAACACCTTGTGTTTCTATAATAGCAGAAATCGCTTGGCGTTGTAGAGTGGCGCTTTCCATTGCATATAATATTTACCTGTGCGTACGCATTATCCGTTACAATGTCTTGGGCTGTCCGGGGGGCGTTGCCAGTGAAGTTAAAGGCTGTTCAACCGACGTTATGTGTATAATAAAATCAGAAAAATATGGCGATGTCCTGTTTGTGTCCTCTACAGACGCATGGCAATTCAGCGCTCCCGAATCCGTCATAGCATGTTACAACCAGGCGGACGTAGTGGACGCATTGCGTCGCGTGGATATAGCCATTGGTCAGGGACGCTATGTGGCGGGATTTCTTGCATACGAAGCGGGGTGGCCCCTTCTTGGCCGCCCCTCCAAACAGTGCGCAGCGGGTCTTCCACTGATATGGTTCGGCGTTTACAAGGAGCGGGCTCCTGTTTCACCTGCGCGGCCCGGCCCAACCGACGCGCCCCCGCCCCCCCTTATGTGGACTCCACAGCTACGCGCCGACGCGTACCGTTCTTGTTACGACCGTGTCCGCGCCTATATTGGCGCAGGCGATGTCTACCAGATAAACCTCACCTTTCCCCTGACGACGCATTTCCAAGGCGACCCGTCGGCATGGTTCTGGCGATTACATGCGACGCAACCGACAGACCACGCGGCCTACCTCGACCTCGGGCGTTACAAGATTCTTTCGTTGTCGCCAGAGCTGTTTTTCCGGCTTCAGGGCGATGTGTTGACCACGCGCCCCATGAAGGGCACCTTGCCGCGCGGCCCGTATCCCGAGGCGGACGCGCAAGCGCGCGCACAATTGTATTCCAGCGAAAAGGACCGCGCCGAAAATGTCATGATCGTAGACTTACTGCGCAACGACATGGGCCGGATCAGCGCGACAGGGTCGGTACAGGTAAAGGGATTATTTGACATTGAGCGCTACGCTACCGTATGGCAGATGACCAGCACAATACAGTCCCGAACAAACGCGTCTTTCTCGGAACTTATGATCGCGCTGTTCCCCTCGGGTTCAGTAACAGGAGCGCCCAAGATTCGCGCCATGGAGATTATTGACGAGCTTGAGGCAACGCCGCGCGGCGTTTACTGCGGCGCTATCGGCTGGTGGGGCCCGAACCGTCAGGCAGCATTCAACGTCGCCATACGAACGCTTACAGTGGACACGCACACATATAAGGCAACATACCCCGTAGGCGGCGGCATCACCTGGTATTCCAACGTGAACGACGAGTATGCGGAGTGTATTGCCAAGGCAAAAACAGTAATGGCCGCCCCGCCTTCCTTCAGTTTACTGGAAACCATATTATATGACGACGTTCTCTTCTTGCTCGAAGCGCATCTCGACCGGCTGTGCGCCAGCGCCGCCTTTTTCAACATCCCCATGGACAGGCAACGCGTTCGAGCAGCATTGGTTGCTGCAGCAGAGAACTTATCCGAAGGACGCTGGAAAATCCGCCTACGCATACATCGCAACGGCGCACACCAGATCGAGGCGGCGCCGCTTCCCGACACAACCATTCATGATCCGTTCGTAGTACCCCCGTATGTCCAGCCGCCCACCCAACCGAATTATCTGCAAGTGTCCCTGGCAACCACGCCCGTAGACAAGAGCGACCAGTTCCTATACCACAAGACCACCCATCGGGCTGTGTATGAAGAAGCGAAGAAAAACTGTCCTGACGCAGACGATGTGCTGTTGTGGAACGAAGCAGGCGAATTGACTGAGAGCACTATCGCGAATATCGTAGTGGAACTGGACGGCAAACGCATCACGCCGCCGGTCTCCTGTGGGCTGCTTGCCGGGGTGATGCGCGGCGCGCTGCTGCGCAAGGGCGAAATTCAAGAAGGAATCATCCACAAACATGACTTGGAACGTATCGGTGCGCTATTCCTGGTCAACTCCGTACGCGGCTGGATGCGGGCATCCCTGAAAAATGAATGAAGCGGGGCTGTACCATCAACCAAACGTTTTTGCAGCGTTGCTCCAACACCAGACAGCTACACGGGCCCCTGCCTTTTTATGTGGTGGAATCGGGGCAATTATTTGCGCGACTATTCCGTTTCGGGCATAATTCGAAACGCCAGCTGTGACTGTCCCAACGCCCCGAAATCGCCTGCGAGGTACAGCCATGCCCCTTCCTCCGCCGATGCGCCCGGCTCGGGTATGTACAAACGCAGCGGCTGAACAAGGCGCTCCATGGGTTCCAAACTTATCGTCCAGGCATCCGGTTCACACTGCCAGCCGGGAGGCAATTCTGTTGCCGTGACCACGCCCGTTGCCGTGTCTTCCCCAAAATTGTACGCCACTATCGCCACATCATGGTTTCCCGGACTCATAACGCGGTCGTGTTCGTGCGCCCAATCCACAACACGTCCCACAATGGGCGCGTCAGGCGCGCGCAATTGCAGTACCACCGGCGACGGTTTCTCCTGTGCGTCTACGTTTACAGGCGCCGGCTTTTCCAGCGCCAGGGAATCTGCTGCCCCTTCCGCCAATACAATGAACAAGGGCGCACTGGTCAGCCGCTCGGGCAATGCGTTGCCAAGGCTGCGCCCGAGATAGTCATAAACAGCCGCGACAGGCAGTTCGGGCGGCAGCGCCGCCTCCGCCGCAGCGCGCCCCCGCTCAGGCCAATCAACACGCGCTTCTGTCCAGGCAACCAGAACGTCCCGCGCACTGCCATCTGGAAACGCGCGAAAGGCAAACACGTACACATCCGGGCGGGCGCCGCCGCCGACACGTCCCAGATAGCGCGCGCCCGCCAGAAACCGTCCGGTTGCGGCCAGCGCCACAAAGCCCATGCGCGGCGTGTAATCGTGACGCAGCAATCCGAACTGCACGGTTCCCTGCTGTTCCATATAGTGGGGTAAAATGAAATGGAAATGTCGGGTTGCGCCCGCTGCGAGACTGGACGCGTAAGACTGCACAATAAACTCCGCCTTCCGACGCTCGTTTTCATGGGTAATATCGCCATAAGGCGAGTCAGGGTCCGCGCGCATGCCGCGGTCGGATTCCGTCACCCACAGCGGTTTGCCCGCCGCCGCGTCGAGGGCGTGTTGGCGCAGTCGCGGGTAATCGTGACACCAGTCGTAGGAGTGCATGGCGTACACGTCAAAGTAAGAGGAGACGCCGTTTGCGCTGATGCCGCGCGACAGGGCGGCGGAGTTGATGCCGCCCAGGGGCGCCCAGGTTACAATCGCATCCGGGTTGCCCGCGCGAAACCCCAGGTATGCCGCCTTCTGATGAGAACACAGCGCGTCAATGGCATGGCCGCCAAAATTGCCGGCGTTGCCTTCGTTCCACGGTTGCCACGCCTGCACGCGTTCGCCAAAATAAAGCGATGCATCGCGACAGAAACGCCAGGTGTCCCGCAAATCTGCGGGAACACGTCCCCGGTCGCTGTTGCGTTCCCACGTCCATGACGGCGAGTCATGAAACACCTGCACCAGTTGCAGGCCATGTTCCCGCTGTAAGTCGGCGGTGCGATCATATACGGTGTCCCGCAGCAATGGCTCGTCGCGTTCAGGCTGCATGTCACGCCAGCGGAGCCGGTCGCGTACCATGCGCACCCCCGCCATTCGCGCCAACCGCGCACAATGTTCCCATATCGTCGGATCGTTTTCCGGAACCCACGACATGGCCACATCCAGCGCGACAGGCGTGTCCTCAGGCGGCGCAACGGGCTGTCGCGCCAACACTGCCGTCGTCGTAAATGACACATCCTCGTCGAGCGCTGTTGAAAATACAACACGATACCAGCCTGTAGGCAGCGCTCCCAGTGTTATGCTCCCATCAGATTTCAGC
>SLFT01000331.1 GCA_007124105.1 Candidatus Hydrogenedentota bacterium
AACTCCGTCTCGCGCAACAGCAACTCCATCTTCCGATTCCATTTTTTCGTGCGCGCCTGGGTCGTGTATGTGCCCCGGTGATATTCCAGGTAAAGTTCGCCTGACCAGCGCGGCCGTTCAACCGGCTGCTCTCGTAACTCCTTGAGAAAACGAGACACATTAGTAAAAGCCGTTTTTGGGCAGCCCTCGAGATTCTCCATGCGCAAAGCGCGCTCGCACATTTCGCGGGACGGGCCGCCGCCGCCGTCGCCCCAGCCCACGGATGTGAGCACCTGGTCTTGCAGCTCCTTTTGCTGTACAAAGTTCCAGGTTTCCTGCATCACCTCGGGCAGCACATCGGCATTATAACCGTTGCTGCGCGTGGTGATGTAAGCGGTAAAAATTTCCGTGCCGTCCAGTCCACGCCACCAGAACGTGTCGTAGGGGAATCGGTTTGTGTCATTCCAGTTAATCTTGCTGGTAACAAAATTGTCAATATCCGACAGCTTCAGTATCTGCGGAAGGGCCGCCGCGTATCCAAACACATCGGGCAGCCAGAGGGTATCGCCCTTGTACCCGAACAATTCCATGAACTTCTTACGGCCCTCGAGCAGCTGCCGCACAAGCGCCTCGCCGCCGGATACGTTGCAGTCCGCCTCCACCCACATGCCGCCGTTCGGCTCCCAGCGCCCTTCTTTTACGCGCTTTTTGATGCGCGTCATGATTTCAGGATAATGTTTTTCGACCATGGCGTAGAGCACGGCCTGCGACTGTTGAAAGCTAAGGTGCGGGTACGCGTCCATCAAGTTCAACACGGTGCTGAAAGTGCGCGCGCATTTTCGGATACTCTCGCGTACCGGCCATAACCAGCCCACATCTATGTGGGCATGGCCAACGATGCCGACAAGGGGCGCGCTCGGTCCGTTCTTGCACTTGAGCAGCGGCGCGAGGCGTTTCCTGGCTGTCGCCATCATGGCGTTCAGTTCCTTCTCGTCCTTCCACTGCAACGAGATTTCATCCAGCGCCATGCGCAACGTTTCAAGAATCCGGGCGCGTCGCAGCGAATTCTCGTCCAGAATCAATGCCGTGCGATACAGTACCTCGGCATCGTACAGGAACCCTGTGACCGCATCGCGTTCGACAACCACCGCGCTTTCGCGCAATGGCAGCGGGGGCGGCGCCTGTGACGCGCCGCTGATCCCGTGCATGGTGATCGGTTTCGGATTGAACGGGTCCACGTCGCGCATGGGATGGCCACAGTAAGCCTCGACATAAATGCGGTATTGTTCCCCGCCCCGCGCCTTGGCCGTCAGCAGCGCCTCCTCGTGATACGGGTCCATGCCGGCTACGGCCTGACCGTTCACGAACAACAGGCGTTCGCCATCGTGCCGGTGCCTGTAATACACGCGCTTACCGCGCAACTCCTTGGGCAATTCTATCTCGCCGCGAAACCAGACCGTGCCCCAGTGAACGCCCCATTTCGAGCCTGTGGGCGCGTCCTTGTAAGGCAAGTCTTGCGGCGGCTGCCGGAAATGTTCCATGGTTTCCGCGGCCTCGAGGGTTACCGGTAAAGCCACCGCGTACCGCCATTGCGCCATCGTTTCAAGTCGTTTGCGAATCTGTTCTATTGTTTTGGATGTAAGCATGTTTTTCCCCGAACCTTACGTATTCCTGTATCCCATTCTAGTTTTTTTTGCCCCACCGCCGCCGTACACCCTCAACCAGGACATCTTGGCGCGCAACCTGGCAAGATGCGCGTACTGGGATGGAATAATATCACAAGAACGCGCTGAAGGTCATCTTGAAATCACAGCCCGACACGATGTCACAAAAGCGTCAATGGTGAGTATTGAGGGCTATTTTCAGAAAAACCCGGCACTTCAAGTTATTCTTGCCTGGCGGCCAGTTCTTGTCCGCGCTTGCCCAGGCAAATCACCTGTCCATTTGCTGTACAAAGTATTGCGCGGTCGTTGGCGGCGATGAGACCGTCAAACACAGGCGGGGACGACAGCGGGTATTCGGTCGTATTCTTGCCGTCCGCTGTTCTTATCACACGAAGCATACCGCCCATGCGGCCTTCGATGGCGGCAAGCGGGTCATTCTCCGGCACAACATCGGGGGTGCCTGCGATAAGCAGGTGGTCTCCGGCCAACGTCATCGCTTCCACGCGCACGTCCACCCAGGCGGTCCAGCGCGCGGGGTGCGCGCGGGTAAATCCCGGGCCTTTGTCCACGGCCGCGTCCTGATATATGGTCCAGCGCGTTTCCTCGGGGAGTTCCGGTTCCCAGGGGATGGGCGCAGGCTCGCCTTCGCCGCGATAGAAGAGCGGTTCGTTGTCAATGTCGTCGGCGAAGAGCAGGTAGCCATTGCCCGGAAACAGCATGGGGCTGTGACGGTTTCGGGTGACGTAATGCTTTACCGTATAGGCGGCTGTTTCGTCGAATACCACCAACTGGCCACTTTTCGGCGCCTGCTGCGCGTAATGGAATCCCGGCCAGACGCGCGTATGCATCCACCAGGTGCGGTTCCAGAAGGTATCGTTCAGGAATCCGCCGGTGGCTACCAGGCGTTTTCCGGGCATAATCCTGTATTCCAGACGGTCGCCCCGTTGTGTACCAATCAGGTTGATCCGTTCCACGTCCACTTCGTTGAGCTCGGCGTCGAGCGCGGTACGGCCCATGTACAAGTATGTCCCGTCCGTGGTCAGCAGGTCGGCGCGATAACCGTCCTTGTGAAAAGCGTAGCTCGGCTGGCTGATGTCGGGCCAGGGGCCTTCCAGTTCGCCCGTATGGACCACAGCGCCGGTTTCGGGAGCCAGGCCGTAAAGACGAATGCCGCCATCAAGGAACCCGGAGCGCCCCGCGGTACAATAGACAACATCGTTGAAAACGATTACGCTTCCGTGAACGGGCCACGGCGATTCCAGGCGACCATGCGACAATAGTTGCTGGTCCTGAGGGGCGGCGCGGAAACGCCAGTCCACTTCGCCGTCCTCGGCGCGCAGACTGTATACCCAACCGCTGCGCGCGCCAAATATGACGCGGCCCTTGTGTAACGTCGGCGGCGAATCAATCGGTCCGGAGACCGCGCGTCGCCACTGTGTTGCGCCGGTATCCAGGTCAAGGCATACTATCGCCCCCGCGTCCTTTTGCGCCACGAACACCCGGCCATAGGCTGCTACCGGCGGCGTCAGGTTGCCGCCAGGCGTGGCCGTCCAGTGTTCCGCTACTTCCGCGGACATGGAAAATAGAGCCGAGCCGCTTCGTTTCACGTCCCGGCGATACATGGGCCATTCGTCTGATGCGATCGGCCGCGCTTCTTGAACATCGCCGTACGCCGGCCCTGTCTCTAGCCGTTCTTCCGGGTGCTCACCGGCGGCAGACGTCGAATGCTCGTCCGCAGTTGCGAGGGCGAAGAAGCCGTCCATACGCACAGCCGGATAGCAGAAACATTGATGCGACGGTACATACAACAACCCGTTCGCGGGCATCATGCCGGAAAGACATGGCCCCCGGAACCAGTTGTGGCGTGTATGGGCGTCATCGCGCAAGTCCAGGAATTCGGCGCCGCGTACAGCGGTCACCAGAAACCGGCATGTGGCCTTATTGGCATAGCAGCGCCAGTGATGCCCCGTTTCCAATACACGTTGCAGCGATAATTGCTGCGTCAGATCGCCTGTACGCGCTTCGCGCGCAGTGAATTCCGGGTTGCCTGACCAGACCATCCCGTCGCCCACAAACACATCCAGATAGCCGCCCCGACGCTGTACGCCCGGCGCCTCCCACAGTTCCACGCCGGTTTCCACGCAAAAGGCCTTCATCACCGACGTTTGCGCCGTCAACACGGTTTCGGGTGTGGCCATGACCACATTCGGCCTGATTTCGGACTTGCCCCGCCACAGTTCCGCGCCAGTTTCCAGGGCAACCGCCACGAGTTCATTGCGGGTGTGATAGAACACCCGGTCGCCCGCGGCGGCAAGGCTTCGTTCCAGGCACATTGATTCCTCGCGCTGCCACAAGATATCGCCAGATGACGCGCGCAACGCCATCACCGGTTTCGGCCCGTCCTGTCGCGCAATGACAATGCCCTGGTGAACAACAAACTCCAGGACGCCCGTCGTATCATCATAGCGACGCAGGGTTTCGCCCGTGGCGCCGTTGATGGCGGTTATGGGCGCACCGAAGCCAAGGGTTACAAAGAGCGTATTGTCCACCGCAGCCATCAGACGCTCCACACCCGGCCCCCGGGTGCGCAGTCCCAACCAGGTGTTCGGATCGTTCACGCGTGCTTCCCCGCTCCACCGTTGCCAGCCCCAATCCGGCAACGGACGCTGCCACAACAACGCGCCGTTGAACCCGTCCCGACACAACAACGACCACTTCGCGGGAAAACGGGCATCCGTGATGCCGATAGGCCCTTCATCCAGGATATAGTATATACGGCCTTTGTCGGAGACCATACAAGACAGGCCTGTCTCGATCTCATGACTGCGCATGAACCGCGGCCCTGCTTCCCATTGCAGTCGTCGCGGCGGCCCCACCAGCGTGTCCCGGGACATGCCCGCGCCGCCGGCGTCATACCGGAAATGCGTCCAGGCGTCCATCGCCTCCGGTCGCGGTTTTGTACGCGTTTCCCACGCATCGTTTTGCTGGATAAAGGCAATGCCGCCCGGCGCAAGAACGCGCATGATTTCCGACATGTCCGGCGCGCCAGCCGCTTCTTCCCACACCAGCGCATTTATCAAATTGTCCGTATACGGCAATGCGCCGCCCGGCCAATGCCGGAAAGTCAACCGCCCCTGCGCCTCCGATATAAACACCTGTTGCCGGGCGCGATCAACACGTTCCTGGTCAGTATCCAATACCTGCGCAACAAAGGCGTCATCGGAAAGCAGGGACGCGTGGTCCACGCCGCGCCCCACGTACACGATCACGCCGCCCGCAACGCCATTTTCCGCAAGAGTCGTCGTTACAGGCGGCGCCTCAACATCAGAGGCGGCCACACTATGCCCGGAGACAGTAAGCGTCACGCAAAGCGACGCAAGGAAGAAACAGGAGAAAAGGTTCCTGGGGATTACCATGTCAATTGTCTCCTTATCTGTTGGTATCGCAAAAGGTCGTTGTTGCGCTTATCGGCCGCCTTCTATCATTAACACAACGAAGTTAATGTATGTTGTTCCTACTCTTTGAACAGGTTGTCAAATGACGGCGGCGGCTTCTCATCATCGTCGCCGAACACGGCATCTAGCGCGTCCCGCGCCTGTTGTTTTTTGTCTGCGTTGACGGCTGACGCACGCGCTCCCTGGCGGAACTCGAATTCCTCGCAGAAATTCAGGTTTTCACGGTCCGCCACGTATTCCGTGTTGGGGATATAGCACTGATTGTGTGCCGAAGGAGTATGAAACCGGCAGTTTCTGCAACAATGCAGATAAGCGCTGCAATTCGCGCACAGCTCCTTGAAGCCGGGCTGCCGTTTGTCGCTTTCCCATGAAGCGCCGCATTTGTGACAGAGAAAAGAAGTCATACCATGGTTGTTGACGTTGTTATCGCAAAAAAAGAACGTGTCCGCCGGACCTGGTCAGACAGCGTCCGACAAGGCCCGACGGAAC
>SLFT01000376.1 GCA_007124105.1 Candidatus Hydrogenedentota bacterium
CGCTTTGCCGGCGCAGCGTTATTGGGCGGCGACGTGGCTCGGAATTTTGGGCGACGACACGGCCGTCGCCGCGCTCGAAGAGGCAACCCGGGATGACGCGCCCGCTGTACGGGTGGCGGCGTGTCTGGCCCTGTGCCTGATGGGAAAGGCCGACCAGCGTCTGCCGGAACTGGCCTCGCTGATTGACCATCCCAATGTGATTGTCGGTATGTACGCCATGGACGCCATAGACCAGACGGGCGTTCTGGACGCAACTGTGCGCAAGGCGGCGGAGAAAGCGCTGGCGTCGCCCTATGATCTGACGCAACGATTGGGCAGACGCCTGATGGCCTGGCTTGCAGGCCATCCCGTACCGTAACAATTCGCGCGCGACCTGCGTTATGGCGTAGGCGCGCCGACTTCCGTCTCGTCAGGCAACGCCGCTTCGTCTGCATCGTCGTTAAAAGGCACCTCCTGTTGTTCGGGCAACGGCGGCTCGGGCGCGACAAATTCGCACTTGTCGCCGTCGCAATACAGGTCCTGCGCCTCGTCGGTGTTGACATGCTGGAAATTCACCGGCTTCAACTTGCTGACGGCAAAGTCATAGACCTCGCGACTGATATCCTGGTACGGCGCCTGCGGATAATTGTGTTCCTTCAGCGGCAGGAAACTGATGGATTTCAGGCGCGTCTCGTACATCTCGAGGATGAAGGGGATGTCCTTTGCCTCCTCGGGTTTGAAGGTGATAGTGGCGCTCACCTGGTTGTCGGCCCAGTAATGCTGCATCTGCGCCACATTCTCCACCTGCTCCCACACGGAAACATCCGTTTTGCCGCGCAGGAAGAATTTCTCCTTCACAGGGAAATAGGCGATGATCGTGTTGTCGCCGTACACGGATTCCTCGAGACGATAGCCCGCCTGACGGATAGGCTCGATAAGCGGGCTGGTTTTGTCCAGGCGGATGGTGCGCCAGTAGAATTCGCTGTGCGGATAATGGATGCCCGGGGTCACGCCGGGCAACAGCGACACCGTGCCGCTGGGCTTCACGCTGGTCTTTTTGATGCTTTCAGGTACGCACAGCCACTGTGAATAGAGGCGGTCGAGTTTGCCGATATAGGTGTAGCCCTCGTCGCACCAGTGGAAATGTCCGCGGCGGCCGTGGCGCGTGAAACTTTCGACGATGCCCGACTGCGACAGGCCAATGCGCCGGTTGCGCAGCATAATCGCGTTGGTTCGTTCGTTGTGCGTGGGGATGAGCGTCACCGTCTTCGCGTAGAGATAGGCGAACTTGAGCGTACGCAGGTATTCCTCGAGCGTCTCATGTCGCGACGGAAAGGTTTCGACCAGGTTGCAGATTTCATAAGACTCGAGGCTTTGCTCGGCGCAGGGGTTGGTGCCGGCAACTTTCAGGTCCACATACGAGGGCCCGTCCTTCAAACGGCCATAGGCGCGGGCGTTCTCCAGCCAGAAATAGCCGGGTTCGCCATTCGACGCCGTTTGTTTGCCGGCGTCCATGTAGTCCATGCCCTCTTTGGCGATAACGCTGTTATTGGACGCCCAGCGCCACGCGATCAGTTTCTCGTGATGCCTCTTGTCGTCTTTTAACTGCAAGTATTCCGTGTCGTTCGGCTCGCCCAGCGCCAGTTCCGCTGTGCGTCGCACGCCGCCCGACACCACGCATTTGCCAATGACATTCATCAGGTCGGTAATATCCGATGACGAGATGGGATGCCCGTTGCGCGGCGCCAGTATCGTGTCAATATTCGCGATGCACTCCTTGAGCGGCCCCGGCCCGGGCGCAATGCCGCCAAAGGTCTTGATAGGCGCGCCCTGGGGGCGAATCTTGGAATAGTCAATCGTTGCCGGGCGTTTGCCCCGGCCCACGTAAGCGTTCAGGATGGTGCGCGTCAAATCGGTCCATCCCTCTTTCGAGTCTTCCGCTACATAGGTATATTCGCCAATCTGCGGCTTCTGAATGGTTACCGTGCCCGCGCCTTTGGTGTCAAAGGCCACACCCGTGCCAAGCATGGACAGGTCCATGAGGAAACAAAAAGGCTCGGCGAAATCCGTGTCCAGCTCGTCCGTGGAAACAAAAGCGCAGTTGTTCAGCGCCGCGCTGCCCCGGGTATAGATATAGTCCGTACCCATCATCCACAGGCCGCGGCCCGGCGGCAGAAACTTGAAGTTCCACATCAGCCGGAACATCTCCTGGGCGGAGCGTTGCGCCTTCTCGGGTTTCCACGGCAACTTCAGGCTGAGGCAGTGGTTCCACTGGATAGTGTAACTGCCTTCAACCACGCGCCGGATGGTTTCCCAATACTCCTCGGTGCGTCCGTCAGAATCATCATGAACAACCCGCGCGTAGGTGCGCTTGTAGGTAATGTAACCCAGCGGCCCCCATTCGGGCTGCCGGTGCTTGAACTGTTCCAGAAAACGCTCGTCCAACTTGAACCGCTCGCGTACTACAAACATAAGCCATACTCCATTGCCGCAAAGAAAAATTCTCATGTCGCAACTGTCTGCGAATAAACCTCAAAAATGAATCGTAGGGTGGGTGGAGCGAAGCGGAACCCACCGTTCTGCTGCCGCATGTTGTCCCGGTGGGTTCCACTTCGCTTCACCCACCCTACAAAAATCAGTTCCCGTCCGGCGGGAACGGCTGTTATTACTATCGGTAAACGACCTATACTTTCCCGTGGATCGTTTTCACCCACGGCAACCCGTCCACCTCTTCCTCTTCGTAATCAGCGAACAGGTTGGGATAGCGTTCCTTCACAAGATGGTAGACATGACCGAACAACAGCCGGATTTCTTCCTCGGCGTGCGGGTCGGTGCGCATTTCGATGACGTGACGCAGCGTACGGAAGTTGCAGGACCAGCCGATGGTGGTCGCCACGCCAATGGGCGCCATGCGCCGGAACGCCGAGGTCAGTTTCTTCTTCTCCGAAAAATTGCCGGCTTCGTCTATCTCATACAAACGGGCCAGCTCGCACTGAATAGACTCGAGCTGCTCGAAGGTGCGCGCGAAAATCTCCATACCCGCCTCGCTCTCGCGAATGTGAAGCGGCACATAGGCGGACAGCGTATCCAGACGCACAAAACGCAACGATTCCTGCGATATGGCCGTGCCCGTGCGGTGACGCACCAGCTCATGGGTTACAACACGACTCACATCGGAAAAAATGAAGTTCACTGTGCCGTGCTCGAGCACACTGCCGTGGCCCACCTGCACGATATTGGCCAGATACGGCGCGTTGCCCTCGCGTACGCGGGTGACGTTCGGGTTCATGCCGGGCTTGAAACTGCGGTAACACAAGCGGCCCATGACTTCGCACAGCAATTCACTGTCGCTGGGCGCGTCGCTCTGCCACTCAGGCGCGCCAACATGCTCCAGATACGCCTGCAATCCCGGCGTCACAAGCCGGGTCTCACCCACCAGAAATACTTTCGGTTCCACTGATTTCACGCGCAATTCCTTCGGTTACAAAAATGTTAAGGGATGCGTCCGTACAAGGCCTGTAACGTACCCGCTATTTTGCGTGTCTAAAATCAAACAACACAACATATAGAATTATGCCTGATTTGGAACGAAAAAACAACCCCCATTTTTTTGAACCGAAAACACGTAAATATTAGTATTATACGCAATTCTTGGCGACAGTGGGCAGTTGTGACCTCTACGAAACGCGGCGGCTTTGTCAGCAGGGCCGGGGGGTTATGAAACGGCAGAGGGGTAAGCGCGATAGAATGCGTCCGTTATGGTCAGGAGATCGTCCGGCAGTCTCTCGCGTACCGTTGCCGCAATCGCATCCGGCACACCGCCGTAAAAGGCCTCGGCAATGCCGCCGGTGATGCAGGCGAGGGTGTCGCTGTCGCCGCCCAGGGACACGGCGTTGCGTATGGCGTCCTCATAAGACGAAGCGTCCAAGAAGGCAATGATTGCTTCCGGCACGGTGCCCTGACAGGAGATGTCATAGCTGTAGCCGGGTCGTATGGAATCCACCGTGCGGTTCAGGTCATACTCGAAGCGCTTCGAGATTTCTTTCCGGATATCGTCCTTGCCGCAGCCCTTGCGCGCCAGCAGAATGGCCAGCGCGGTCGCCTGCGCGCCCTTGACCCCTTCCGGATGGTTGTGGGTAATAACGGCTGTCGCTTCCGCCTCGCGCAGCACGTCGTCTTCTGCGTCAAAGGCAAAGCCCACGGGACTGACGCGCATGGCCGAGCCGTTCCCCCAGCTGTTGTAGGGCTGCGGGTCGTCCGCAAAAAGCCACTGCAAAAAATTGCCGCCATACCCGCAACCCGGATACCGACGACCAATCGCACGGACCGACTCCTGATACGAGCCCCCCGTAAGTATCGCGTCGGCCACGGCAACGGTCAATACGCTGTCGTCCGTAACATTGCTCTCTGCGACAAACAACGGGAAGTCCTTCGTCTTGGTGGCAATATACTCGTGGACAGAACCAATAATATCGCCCGTAATCGCGCCCAGCATACGATGCCTCCTTGTTTGGGTTTTTCCTGAGAAAAGCCAGACTAGCCTTCAACAAAATAATCGGAATCTATCCTCTTTACTTCATACGTTGCTACAGTGGAAGCGCCTACATTATGCTCAATCATGAAGTCAGCGAGCCGCGTACCGTCAATCAGGATGATTTTAGTGTCAATCAGTGTCGCATACTCGACCGCTTCCCTGGTAAAAGACGACGTAGTGATGAAAATCCCCTTTCGCGCGCGATTTCCCTGTAACGCACCAGCAAATTTCTGGATTTCCGGACGCCCGACCACACCTTCCCAGCGTTTGGCCTGTATGTAAATAATATCGAGGCCAAGTCGGTCCTCCTTGATGATGCCGTCTATGCCGCCGTCGCCGCCACGGCCTACTGCCTGTCCGGCCTCTTTGCGGGAACCGCCATAGCCCATCTTTACCAGCAAATCCACCACAAGCCGTTCGAAGAATTCTGGCGAGCATTGTTTAATGGCCTGGATAATATCAACGGCAAGACTTTCCTGAAGTGTCTGGTGCGCCTCCTCAAGCGCTTCCTCTGGCGTCTCGGCGAGGGTTTGCGACGTATCGGCGGCACTTGACATTTCCTCATTCGATGGCTGGCGAAAGGAGACAAATTCCTGGTACTGGTCCAGAAATTTCACATTTATTTCCGTTGGGTTTGATGCCAGCACCTCCTGACCCCGGTCGGTGATTTGATAGTGAGCGCGACGCGGGCGGGAAAGCAGCCCCGCCTTAATCATATAGGTGCCCGCCCATCCAACGCGGTTGTCAAAGCGGGCCTGCTTGCCGCTTGGCAACAATTCTTTGCGCTCGTTGTCGCTTAACCCAAATTCGTCGGCCAACATACTGATACACGCGCGCAAAGAATACTCTTTCCCGTCACCGGCCAATCGCAGCAGCGGAAGCATGATGCTTTGGTAATCGGGTATGGACATAAGCGACCCCTCCTTGTCATGAATTTTCCGATTGGTCCGCGATATACTGTTCGTTGCGTCTATTGTACAAGCCCTGCGCATTGATATCAACACGCCCGGGAAACGGCGGGCATTGCATGAAACGTGGCCGTTGCATCGCCCCTGGCGCCTCGGGCGA
>SLFT01000509.1 GCA_007124105.1 Candidatus Hydrogenedentota bacterium
CGCCCAGGGCCAGCGTCTGCCAGAAAAATTTTCGTTGCGCCGCCTCAATACGCTCGCCAGGCACGGCGCCAAGCACATCACAAAAAAATTGCAGTGCCCGGTCATGGTCCTTTACCGCCAAAGCAATATGGTCTATGCGCATGATCACAGTCTCCTCCTTTTCAATTGGTTATGTATGGTAAAAAATTTTGCAACACATAGTTCTTCATGTATCCATAAGGCATGTCATAGTACCAATAATCTACGTGGCAGTAACAGCCACACATGAAGGGGCCAACAATCAACGGCGCCCCTTCTGTCCACACGATTCACTGCGTTTCGTCGTGAGTTTGCGAGGCTTGCGCCAGATCAAGGTGTCGCGCGTAAGCTGTTGGCTGACAGCATATCAGGAAACGTCGAAGTTAGCAGACAAGCAAGATACTGAGAGGAAGTAAGATTCACGGGTGCGACAGCAATCCAGTAAAATATGCGAGCAACCTATGCGGGCAAATCCGATTCCCACAGTCGAATATGGTATCATGTTGCGCGGAAAAACTCTTCGCTTCATGGACGATATCGCCGACCGCATCATGATTGCACCGCGCTTACATCGCCGCCGCCCCATAACGCCGTATTATGATAAGGAACCCTGTTATGGCAATGTTCGAAATGCCCCTGGCCGAACTGAAGACTTACACCGGCATCAATCCGCGTCCGGACGATTTCGACGCGTATTGGGAACGGGCGCTGGCGGAAATGGCGTCTGTTTCCCCGAAAACACAACTGACGCCCGCGCCCTTTCGGAGCGCCTTTGCCGAATGTTGCGATCTCTGGTTTACCGGTGTGCGGGGCGCGCGCATTCATGCAAAGTATCTGCGTCCGAAAAATGCCCCTTCTCCTCATCCTGCCTTATTGCAGTTTCATGGGTATTCCGGCAACTGTGGAGATTGGCAAGACAAACTTGGGTATGTGGCGGCGGGGTTTTCCGTGGCAGCGCTGGATACGCGCGGCCAGGGTGGCTTCTCCGAGGATTCAGGCGGCGTACAGGGCACAACCCATAGCGGTCACATCATTCGGGGCTTGGACGACAAGCCTGACAACCTGCACTTTCGACAGGTGTTTCTGGATACGGCGCAGCTTGCCCGCATTGTGATGGACATGCCCGAGGTGGATCCTGAACGGGTATGCGCCATGGGCATGTCTCAGGGCGGTGGATTGGCGCTGGCGTGCGCCGCCCTCGAGCCGCGCATTCAACGGATCGCGCCCGCGTGTCCGTTCCTGTGCGACTACCGGCGCGTGTGGGAAATGGACCTGGCATTGAACGCTTACGCGGAATTGAAAACATATTTCAGGATGTTTGATCCACGGCATGAGCGAGAAAACGAGATTTTTATAAAGCTGGGGTACATTGATTGTCAACATCTGGCGCAACGTATCCGCGGCGAGACCTTGATGGCCACCGGATTGATGGACGATATTTGCCCGCCTTCAAGCCAGTTTGCCGCTTTTAACAAAATAGCAGCAAAAAAGGCGCATGTGCTGTACCCGGACTTCGCCCACGAGCATTATCCTGGGTTCAACGATCAGGTGTTTGAGTTCTTTAGCGAGTTGTCCGACTAACACAGGAACATACTGTAAAATAGGCGGCGGTGCCGCGCGCGCAACAGCGGTCATCAGAGCAGACGCAGGACTTCGGCGATACAAGAGGGTCAACAGGAAAAATGAACATACGCGTCATAGCCATGGGATTGAGTCTGGTCGTGGCCATTCTCATGTTGACGGGCAAATTAACCGCGTTCTTCATCACAGGCAGCAGCGCTATTCTGTCTGATGCGGCGGAAAGCATCGTCCATATAGTGGCTTCCGGCGTGGCTGCGTTCAGCCTCTGGTTCTCCATGCAGGCGCCGGACAAGCAACATCCTTATGGCCACGGAAAAATTGTCTATTTCTCCGCGGGATTCGAAGGCGCGCTCATCGCCGTTGCCGCAGTAATCATTATCTATCTGGCAACACGCGCGCTTATTACAGGCGCCGAGCTGCATGAACTGCATCTTGGGATACTGATCACCGCGTTACTTGCCGCAATCAACGGCGTCCTGGGATTCTTTCTTGTCTGGGTCGGCAAACGACACAATTCACTGGTTTTAACAGCCAACGGACGGCACGTGCTTACAGATATGTGGACAAGCCTGGGCGTAGTAATCGGTGTTTTGATCGTCTGGCTTACAGGTATTGCCTGGCTTGATCCCATAGTGGCGATTATTGTGGCGCTTCATATCCTCTATACTGCGTATGCATTGATGCGCAACGCCTTTCAGGGCTTGCTGGACGAGGCCTGTCCTGAAATCACAGCGTTGCTGCTGCAATGCCTCGAGCAGATGGTTGTTGAGGGAAAAATCAGCGGCTATCATCAGCTCCGCCACCGACAAACAGAGAATATAATCTGGATAGAGACCCATATTCTGCTGCCGGCAGACATGACTACCGGCGATGCCCACCATCGCATCACCGAGATGGAAGAAACAATACAACACTTGTTCCCGCACCAGAAAACCCACATAACCACCCATGTGGAACCCGATCAGCACCTTGTCGCCCATCCGAATGGTCATAATGGTTTGAACGACCCCTACCCCGCCCATCACCACCCGCCGAGCAACCGATAGACAGCGACACTACACCTCAAATCTGGCGTGTTGACCGAAATCAGGCAGACACTTGGAGTCTCAACACCTTCAGTAATATTACATCTACTTCAAATCTAACAAAATAAAGACGCCTTCTTGCCATTGAAACGGCCTGGCGGTTATGGCATAATCCTTGCTTCAACTGATGGCATAGTCACGTGTGAAGTGTATTTGGGGCGGACTGGTCGGCATAGAGGCCGGCATATCCCAATTAACTGGAGAGTTTGGTATATGATCAAAGCAAACAAATTAACGATGCATTACGGCCCTGTTGTAGCGCTCAATAATGTATCGTTCGAGGTGAAGCGCGGTGAAATCGTCGGCTTGCTCGGCCCGAACGGCGCGGGCAAGTCAACGGCCATGAAAATCCTGACCACCTATTTGCATCCCACATCGGGAACCGCAGAGGTGAACGGTCTGGACGTACTCGACAAGCCGCTGGAAGTACGCAAAGTAATCGGCTATCTTCCCGAAATTCTGCCGCTGTACATGGACATGGAAGTGCGTTCGTATCTGGACTTCGTGGCGCGGGCCCGCGGCCTGCGCGGCGGAACATTGAAAAAGCGGCTTGACGCCGTGGTGGATGTGTGTGGTTTACGGCCCATGTACCGCAAGGTTATCCGGGAACTTTCCAAGGGCTACAAGCAACGTACCGCGTTGGCACAAGCGCTTGTACATAACCCCGAGGTCATCATCCTGGACGAGCCCACCTCGGGACTGGACCCACATCAAATCATGGAAATCCGTAATCTCATCCGGGAACTGGCCGAGGAAAAAACCGTGATCCTCTCGACCCATATCCTGCAGGAAATCCAGGCGACCGCCGACCGCATTGTCATCATCAATCGCGGCAACATTGTGGGCGACGGCACCATCGAAGAACTGCGCAGCCGGGCCAAGAGTTCCGAACGCATCGCCATCACAGTGGAAGGGCAACGGGAAGAGGTGGAACGGCTACTGAGCGGCGTGGAAGGGATCAAACAGGTGGTGTACGACGGCGCGACCAACGGGTGTGTCTCCTTTATGGTACACAGCCCCATAGGACGCAACCCCTGGCGCGAGTTAAATGATCTTGTCCGACAGAAGAATTGGAAAATTCGCGAACTGGCGGACAGGCCGCTGTCCCTGGAAGAAACCTTCCTTACGCTCACGGAAAAAGCGGCTGAAAAGCCCGCGAATCAATAGGAGAATCGGAACATGCGCAACGTTATATCCATATTTCGCCGCGATTTAGGCGCTTATTTCACATCGCCCATCGGGTATATATTTATCATGGTGTTCGTGACAATGAGCGTAGGGCTTTACGTCACATCCTTTTTTGTGTTCCCTGTCGCCGACATGCGCCCCTATTTCGGGAATCTGCCCTTGCTGCTGTGTGTGTTTATCCCCGCGGTAACCATGCGCATCTGGGCGGAAGAACGCAAGGAAAACACTTGGGAAATGCTGCTCACCTTCCCCATGCGCGCTTATGAACTGACCATCGGAAAATTTCTGGCGGCGCTGGTATTTTACATGATTACACTGGCCGCAACCTTTACGGTGCCGATGATGTTGTTTTCCCTCGGAAACCCCGACACGGGCGTTATCGCCAGCGGCTATTTCGGCACCCTGCTGATGGGCGCTTGCTTCCTGGCGCTGGGCATCTTGTTCTCTGGCTTTTTCAAGGACCAGATTGTAGCGTTTGTCGTTACCTTGCTCACCTGTTTCCTTTTCTTCCTGCTCGGAACCGATTTCATCGCTTCCTATATTGATGGACGCGTCGCCGGGCTGGGTTCGCTGTTGGCCGATGTGTTCGGCATCTTTACCCATTACCAACCCTTTATACGCGGCATTATTGATATGGCAAATGTGCTGTTCTTTGTCGTGTGGACAGGGCTGTTCCTGACACTGAACGTCATTTTCATTGACGGACGCAACCGTCCTGGCGCCCGGGTTATGTTTCTTGCCGTGGCGGTGGCCTGCCTGGCAATCGGCATGTTGTTCAATTATCTGATGGCCGGCACAAGCATACAACGTTTTGATGTGACCGAGGACAGAATCCACACCATTTCGCCCTCGAGCAGGGCAATACTGGCCGAGGCCGACAGTGAAATCGAAGTGCGGCTGTATATCACGCCCCAAGACAAAATGCCCACGGCCATGCGCAATTTGGAGCGCGATATTTCCGATAAACTCGAGGAATTGCGCCTTGCCTCGGGCGGACGCCTTAACTACGGGACGGTATATCTCGAGGCCGCCAATGTAATTGCGACCGGTCAGGAAATGCCCGACCCTGACAGCGACGACGAGGAAGAAGCCATCGAACGGCGCATGTTGGACAGGGGCGTGCAACCCTTTAACGTGCAGGCCATGACCCAGGACGAGGTCACAAGCCGATTGGTGTATTCCAGCATCGGCATTGCGTACAAAGACCGTACCGAGGAAATCATTCCACAAGTTGTACCGGATACGCTGCCCGATCTGGAATACCAGCTGGTAAACACGATTTACAAGTTGACGCGAGACACCAACCCCACCGTGGCGTTGGTAGCGCCCAAGGAAGCGGTTCATATTGATCCTCAGATGCGGCAGATGCTGATGCAAATGGGCCAGCCAATTCCTGAATCGGACGACCCATACATCTACCTGGAACAAGTGCTCCAAAACGAAAAATACGATGTACAACGGGTCGAAATGACAAAGGAGGACCCGCTGCCGGACGACTATGACACGCTGGTGGTCGTTAATCCGCGCGAACTCAATGATCGGCAGCGCTGGGAAATAAACCGCGCGCTTCACGCGGGCAAGTCAGTGGTATTGGCGGTGCAACAATATGAGTGGGACTATCAAGCAACGCGCGAAGGCAACCGCGTATCAAGACGCGACGAAAACCCGCAGATAAATCAGCTCCTCGAAAATTACGGTCTCGGCGTCAGCAGGGACGTGCTGATGGACGTCAATTCCGTGACCCTCACCGTGCAAAGCCAGGGCGGGGGCCTGTTCAGCGCGCTCATGGGCCAGCCCTTCGATTTGCCGACGCATATTCTTATTAACAACACAAGCATGAACCAGGAAACATCCATCACGAATCGGCTCGCAGCCATTCTATATTTGTGGGGCACCGCGTTGGAACTGGACGCGGATACACTCGCAGAACTCGGACTGGATGTGGAAACGTTGATGTATACCAGCGACCGCGCATGGTCTGTCTCCGCCGACGCGCCCATGACCCAGGCGTCTTTCGAACCGCCCGCAACAGGCACAACAGCATATCCGCTGATGGCGCTGGTATCGGGCCAGTTCCCGGACGCTTTTGCGGACACACCACGCCCAGCATGGCCCGAGCCTGAACAACAACCGGGCATGCCGCCGCCGATGAACAACCCGGATGACGAGGAACCGCCCGCGCCCGCAGTAGACCCGCAACCCGGACAGTTGGTGCTCTTGGGCTGTTCACAGATGTTCCGAAAGAACTTCTTGCAGGCAGCAAATCTTGACCTATTCCTGAATTCGGTGGATGCAATCACGCTGAGTGAGCATCTGGTCAATGTGCGCGGCACAAAGCCCATAGACCGAATCATTTCGCGGCCCTCGAACCGTCAGCGCACAGTATGGCAATTGGCCAATTACGGGCTGGCGAACATCATTATTGCCTGTATCGGCGTGGGTTCCTTTGCCATGCGCAAACGCGCGCGCAACGCCTACACCATGCACCAGACGCGCAAAGCCAATAATGAAGAGTAAGACGTGTTTATCAATACCACAAATACGGAGAACAGATAATGAAAATTAAAACAATTATTCCATTTGTTGTTATACTGGCGCTGCTGGTGGGTATGGTGGTGTGGCGCAAGGCAACCGAGGCGCCGCCTCCGCCGCTTGCTACACAGATGAAGCTGGAAACGCTGGCGCCCGAGGGACTGAGCAAGAACGATGTCGCCCGCGTGGAAATATTTACGGGAGATGATACGGACGCGAGGGTAACGCTTGAACGGGACGGCGAGGCGTGGCGGATAGCCACTTTGTACAACGCGCCTGTGAATCAAGCCACGCTCGATGCCTTTCTCGACAATGCGCTGGCCCTGAAAGGCGAGCCCCGCGCTACGGCGGATACGGACGAGCGGCTGGCGGAATTTTCGCTGCGCGACGAAGACGCTTTCCATGTACAACTGTTCCGCGATGGCGAGGAGGCGCCCGCAATGCATGTTTTGACGGGCAAGACAGCGGACTTCCGAACAGTGTTTATCAGACCGGCGGACGCCAACCGCGTCTTTGTCGAGTCAATCAACCTGCGCAGAGAATCGGGCGCGAGCGAAGCCGCCCCGCCCAGACAAACACATTGGCTGCAAACAACGCTCCTGGAACTGGATAAAGACAAGATAAACCGTGTCGCGCTTCAATACCCGGATAAGGAAATTGTATTCGAGCGCGTCGAAGTTATTGTGGAACAACCAGAAGAAACTGAAGAAGATTCGGACGCGGAGGACAGCATACCGCCGGCGCCGGAAACAACCCATGAGTGGAAACTTGTGGAAGGCGGGTTCACGGATACATTCACGGATCAGGCCTTTCAGTCGCTCTTAAACAGGCTTGCCATGCTTACAATTACGGACGCGGTTGATCCCGAACGCGAAGCGGATTGGGGCTTTGAAGCGCCCGCCTACCAGGCAACCATTTCTGTTGACGGCGAAGACGACGTCATCGTGTATGGCGGGCGCGGCGAGCCAGGCGGCGACGCCTATGTCCAGTTGGTGGGCGCTGAACCGCCCCTCATCTATCAGATCGGGAAATTCAATTTTGACCAGCTATTCCCTGAAGGTTCAAAATTGTTTGCCTTGACCGAGTGGGACATGGATGAAGACAGTATCCAACGCATGGAGATTCAACGCGCCAATGAACATATCGTGTTGGCGCGGGAGGAAGAAGATTGGCGTGTCGAGATGCCCGCACTGGACCTGGACATACAAAAGACAACTCTTGACAGCATGGTATCGGCGGCCAGCACTCTGAAACCGGCGGACTACGGCGACCCCGACCATGACGCCGGACCGTTCGGCACCGTCATAACGTTGCATACCGGCGAAGACGAAAGCCGCGTACTGCAGCTCGGACAAGTTTCCACGCATACGGGCGGGCGCTATGTACGCTTTAACGGCAATGACGCGCTCTTCGTCTTGTCGCGGGCGGACACGGAGAAACTTACACCGCCCACCCGCGACCTGTATACACTTTCCGTGATCGATGTTGACCTGGACGATATCGCGCATATCACAGTTGCCCATGAGGATGTTAACCTGCTGGTCGAACGCGATGCCGATGACGCATGGCAGCGGGTAGTCAACAATGAACGCGCGGAAGCCTTGCTGAACGATGTCGAGGACCTTGTCTACGCTTTGAACGCATTTCAGGTGGACGATTTCCTCCTGGAACAGACCCATGACGCTGTACAAGCAGTCACAACCATCACCATCGCAAAATCCGACGAGACCAGCATATCACTGCAACTGTCCGCTGAGGCCGACGGCGCGCATAAAGCAACCGTGTCCGGCTTGCCTTACGTGTTCTCCGTGCGCGCTGATGAACTCGCGCGGCTCATGGAAGATATGGAAGCGCTTACCATCATGCCCGAACCCGATTTGGACACGGAGACCGCCGAGCCCGACGCAGAGGAAGCAACTGAAGAGGAAATCCCGGAAGACGCGCTCGTTATCCCAATGGACGCCCTCGAGTCGGCGCCGACAGATGCGCCCCCATCTGATGCTCAGGTGATAGAGATAGACGTTGAAGCGCCTGACGCTGACGACGCCGAGGACGCCCCTTCCGTCGAGGTGTTGCTGGAGAATTAAACGCGTAACAGAAACTTATGAGCGGGCCGGTTTCGCAACACTGAAACCAGACGCGAACCGGCCCTTTTTGCGCACTTGGCCCACAAGCCTTGCGTTAAAATGGGGGATGGGGCGATGCCCGTCTTGACAACATGCGGCTACATGGTAGACCGTTACAGTTTTTTTTGCTATACTTAACCTGGATATTTTACCAGGTTTCGTCGTGAGCCTGTGAAGATTGCGTCAGGTCAAGTGCTTTGCGCAGGCCGCCGGCTGACAGCGTGTCGGGACACGTCGAAGTTGGCGGGTACGCAAAGCGCTTGAGATGTCGTAAGATTCGCAGGCGCAACAGAAATCTGGTGAAATATCCGGGTTAAGTCGGTGTTGTGATGGTAGAGTTCTTTCGGTCACAAGTAAACCCTGCATGGCTCTTTCCATACATGTTACGTATGAACAGCACCACACAAGGCGATAAAATGACAACCAACGCTTCACTACACAAACGACTGACAACGCTTTTGCCGGCGCTGACACTCGGGATCGCGCTCCTGCTTGCCGGATGCGGCCCCAGCATCCACGATACTGTGGCGCGGGGCGACATAACATGCGTCAGGGACATGCTGGAAAAAGAACCTGCATTGGTACATGCGCAGGACGGCAAATTGAAGACGCCGCTGCACGCCGCCGTCACCTATAGAAAGACTGATGTCATGCCGTTGCTGCTCGAATTCGGCGCGGACATTAACCGCGTGGACATCACCGGCATGACGCCGCTGCATGTTGCCGCCATGCTCGGACGACGCGACGAGGCCGCCTTTCTGCTGGAACACGGCGCGGACCCGCTGTTGGAAGACCACTACGGCGACACGCCCCTGCACACGGCAGCCATATTCGGACATGGCCATATCATCCGCCTGTTGGTAGAACAGGGAATCAAACCGAATCTGGTCAATGGCAATGGTGAAACGGCCCTAGAAATCGCCGCCAATTACCGCCAGGAAAGAGTCGCGCAATATCTTGAACACCTGATGCGACAACAATCGTAGCATCACAATATTCATGCCGACGCACATACAGCAACAGGATTGTTTACTATGTGTGACACCTTTTGCTTCATCGTGGACTTTATCGAAGTGGCGATGTACATCTTTGTGGATGATGAGTTTCAATTCAGAGGTTGGCGCAAGGGAATCATACGCGCCTTGTGGTTGACTGTCGCGGCAGCCGGCGTGGCGCTTATCATCTTATGGCTATATCCCGCTGTTGTTAACAGATGACCGGGTGTCCCCATGATGGTTCCCCGACGGCGACACCTCCAGATTTTTGTCAAGTTTGATTACCATCTGACGCGCCATTTACAATAGCTGGGGTGTAGTATACGCTTTATTCATAATTTATTTCGGAGACGTTAATGAAAGCATCAGTAGCAGAATTGGTGACCGTTATCCTGGAGAAATTGGACACGGTCAGCGAAAAGCCGCCGACAGAAAAGGCGATGCGTTCCTTTCTTATAGAACAAGGGTACAACCGCCGAGACATTGATTCCGCATTCAAAATGATCAATACCCATCTGTCTGAAAAACCCATACTGCAGGAGACCGCTCCCGCCATCAGACAATTGGCTTTTTTTGAATCCACCAAAGTGCAGACAGACGTGCATCAGGCCATGACGCGCCTCGAGCTAATGGGGTTGCTTGAACCCTTGGAACGGGAAATGCTTATAGAGCGCTTTGTCCATTCCGAGGGCCAGGCGGACATGGAAGCGCTGGACTTTGCCCTCTCCTACATCATCGGCGCCGGACGCAACATCGAGTCGCAACAAGCCATGCTGGCCGTGTTCGACGGCTATTCACCGACGATGCACTAATGCGCCAAATGGTGAACCGCCATTAAGGAGCGGATGCATGCACACCGGCAGGAATCTATGGTTCAACCGCCGGTAAATTCGCGAACGAACGCCAGGATAAGGCCGCTGATAAATGATGCGACCCCAAAGGATACCGCAATGGCGTAGAGCGCGGTACAGGCCTGTACGAAGCGTTTTATGCTGTAGTCCCAGGCGTTGGCAAGGGGCATGGCGCTGAACAACGCCAGGGGCGCCAACAATACCAGCGCCCAGAAAAACATGCGCCCCGCCTCGGCATCGTACCAGGCCCATTCTGCCATGTCCGGCATGGCGCGGTTGAGCCAGTTTTCATGGAGAACCCGCACAGCTTTTATGGCGTAAATGCCCGCAAAATGGATAACAATAAGCATGAGCGCCGTAACCACTGGTCGGAAGAACATGCGCCACGGGCGCAAGGGCATTGTGCCTTCTATCCTGCCGTTCACACGCAGCCACAGGTAGGCGCCCATGTACACCAGCAACGCGATGGGCGCCGTGACCAAGCCAATAATCACAGTCAATATTCGCAACGCCCACACCGGCCAATCCAGAACTGCCGCGCACCAGGCCAGCACGCCCAACCAAACAGGCGGCGAAACGGGCCTGTTGGGGATTGTCGCGGCTTTCCTCGCCTGCGGCTCGGGAGATGTTCGGGATCTACGCTCAGCACTGACGCCGCGCGAAGGCTCTGCACGGAAATCCTCGCGTTGACCGACAGTCTCGTCTGTGGCGGGGGCATCCGCTGTGGAGGGCGGAATTGCCGCAACACCGCCCGAAAGTTTGTCGGGAGATGCAATCGCTGAGCGTTCACTCAATGATTTGTAAGACGAAGCAGTCTCCGCCTCGGTGTCTTTCGGCTCGCCTGGCTCGGCGGCGCTTTCCACAGGCAGTGTTGTTTTGCCGCCCCACACGCGCGCCAGAATATCAGCCTGATTCTCGGGCGCCACCATCCGCCGCAATACCTCCTGTACATCAACATCTTCGGGATATGCCTTGTCAGTGGCGCTGATCTGTTCTATGATGCGCGCACGCAGGCGCGACAACGCGCGGTCGGATTGGTTGTCGGCAAGGCGTCCCGCAAGCGCGTCGGAAACGGCGCTTATATAACGTGAAATCTCTAACTCTTGTTGTTGTGTCAGTTCCATTGCATTTCCCCATTTCTGATAAGTATACCTGATTGACCACGCGGCAACAAAGCATCAAGTCGGAGTCGCATGTTTTACGGAATTTCTGTTGCGCCGGCGAATCTTGCTCAGGACATGGCGTTGCCGGTACACTTGCGCGGTCAAGGGACGTACGTTCCGGCGGGTTAACCGCTTGTTTTTCACAGCGACCGTCAGAATCCGGGAAACGAAAGAAACGATCTGTTGACTTTTACGGGAGAGTGAATATGCCAGATGCGGCACACAACCAGATATCACAAAATGGCGATACCATGACGCCCGACACCCGGTGTGTCTGTTGTCTGGGCGAGACATGCGTTCCCTACTATGCAGGTTTAGTACGGTGTACCAATTGCACCCATGTATGGGCCAATCTGACGTGGACGCCCGATATGTTTCGCGCCCTCTATACCAGCAATTATTTTAAGGGCGGCGAGTATGCGGACTATGAACAGGAAGAAACGGCGCTGCGCCTCAATTTCCGGCGACGCGTCCGCGACCTGGCCGCCCGCCATCCCAACGGCGGTCGTCTGTGGGAGGTGGGATGCGCCTATGGATTCTTCCTGCAAGAGGCTGCTGCCTGTTTCGAAGCTGCAGGCTGCGATGTCGCCGAAGCGGCAGTCCAATCCGCGTTCGAGAAACGGCGCGTAAATGCCCGCACCCTGAATTACCTGGACTATGCGCCGGAATATCCTTTCGACGTGCTGTGTCTGTGGGATGTAATAGAACACCTTCCCGCGCCGCATCACTTCCTGGAAAAGGCGTACAACGATTTAGAGCCCGGCGGCACACTCGCTTTAAGCACAGGCGACATTGGATCGTTGTGCGCGCGGCTCCGTGGACGCCGCTGGCGGCAAATACACCCGCCCACACACGTGCATTACTTTACACGCCATTCCATGACAACCTTGTTGACCCGGCTGGGTTACACGGATATTACAATTCGGCATCATGCTTTCTGGCGCAATATGGACACGGTCGCGGAAAAACTGCTGGCCAACCATTTCGCCCTGGCGCCCGTCTACCGCGTTTTACATACGCTGCGGTTGCTGAACTTCACATTCCCGCTGAATTTATTCGATCTCATGACGGTGTATGCTCACAAACCGAGTAGACAGACACAACAGTAACACGCGTTTATGCAAAAGCGGTAAGACTATTCCGCCATGTAGCCTTGATTTTCAGGCTCGTTACCCTGCCTTACTGGTGTGCAGTGAATCCATTTTCCTTTAGCGGGCGCGACCAGGATATGTTATTTCCAAAACACAATATATTGTGTTCTTTTTCTTTCAACAATTTTCTAAAATTCCGCTATATATTGTGTTGAAAATCCTCTTTACCCCCATTTAAGCCCCTATTTATGGGGATTTTTGATAAACATGATTATTCAAAAAAAGACTTGACATACACAACATATTGTGGTATAATACAGTTGACATTTGAAGCCGAGTCTACGTGAGTCGGGCCGTACTACGCGCCTTCCTCAGCCCTGGGCGCGACCCTGATCCTGAAAACCGTGCTCCTTGAAAAAACCAAACGTCCGGCATCACACGGCTACAAATTCAGCCCCCCGTATTGCCGGGCGGCGGGAAGCCCAAGTCCCGCCGCCCGCCCCCCTTCCACAAACAAACGAAGTAACTGTCTACCAATAGACCTCAAAAGTGACCTGGTGGATTTCGCTTCACTGCACACACACTATCTACAGAATCCAACGTTTTGATTGAAGAAGGCATCATGCTAGACAGTTGCCAAACGAATAAGCTTTTTCAGTTGCCGCGCCAACTGAACCACGATGAGTGACGGTAAAAGTAGCTGCTCTCAAACGCGAGGGCGCCGTCGTGAAGACACTGAGTACAGGATTCCCGACGTCACGTACGAACGCATAGCGCGCAAGACCGGCTTCAATATTTCTTGCGTAGCGCCGGCGCCACATTCCCGTATGAACGCCTCTGATGCAGCCTTGCGACATATTTCAAGAGGCGTCGTCGCAATCAGTAACGCAGCCCAAGATATCCCGGGTGCGCATTATTTGACATGAGATTCAAAATATGCTACCATTCTGTTAGCACTCGATATGGTTGAGTGCTAACACCCGTTTGCGCAAACGCAACGGGTGCTGGTGCGTATCACTTCGGTAGCGTTATTAATGAAGGAGAATTTAGCTATGGCAGCAAAACAATTGCTTTATGATCAAAGCGCCCGCCTCGCGTTGTTGCACGGTGTGGATAAACTGGCGAACGCCGTGAAGGCGACCCTTGGTCCCCGCGGCAGAAATGTTCTGTTGGAAAAATCCTTTGGCGCGCCAAAAGTAACCAAAGACGGCGTAACCGTCGCCAAGGATATCGAGCTGGAGGCCCCCTTTGAGAACATGGGCGCACGGATGGTTCGCCAGGCTGCAAGCAAGACGAACGATCTTGCCGGCGACGGCACCACGACCGCCACAGTGCTTGCGCAGGCGCTGGTGCATGAAGGCTTGCGTCATGTAACAGCGGGCGCCAATCCAATGCATTTGAGACGGGGCATGGATAAAGGCCTTGAAGCGGCGTTAACGGCCATAGCTTCAGCGGCGAAGAAGATCAAGAACCCTGACGAGATCAAGCAGGTGGCAACCGTTTCCGCCAACGGCGACACGGCCATAGGCGATATCATTGCCACCGCCATTGAACGCGTTGGCGAGGACGGCGTAATCACTATTGAAGAAGGCAAGGGATTCGAGACGGAAGTGGAACTTGTGGACGGCATGCAGTTCGACCGCGGTTACATCTCGCCGCATTTTGTTACCAACGCCGAAGCCATGCGGGTAGAACTTGAGGACCCCTACATCCTCTGCTATGAAAAGAAAATCAGCAATATCCGCGAGATGCTTCCAATGCTGCAAAAAGTTGCGCAGAGCGGCAAGCCGCTGGTGATTATCGCCGAGGATATTGAGGGCGAAGCGCTTGCAACATTGGTGGTAAACCGATTGCGCGGTGTATTAAACATTGCAGCAGTCAAGGCGCCCGCCTTTGGCGACCGACGCAAGGAGATTTTGCGCGACATCGCCACTCTTACCGGCGGCCAGTTTATCAGCGAGGACCTGGGCATGACCCTCGAAAGCATCGAACTGGACCAGTTGGGAACAGCCAAGCGCATTGAAATCACGAAAGACAATACGACCATTGTGCAGGGCGGCGGCAATAAGAAAGAGATTAACGGACGCATTGACCAGATTCGCAACGCCATTGAAACGACCACATCGGATTACGATCGCGAGAAATTGCAGGAACGCCTGGCGAAGCTGGCCGGCGGCGTGGCAGTGATCCAGGTGGGCGCGGCAAGCGAAGTAGAGCTGAAGGAAAAGAAAGACCGCGCGGACGATGCGCTGAACGCCACACGCGCCGCGATAGAAGAAGGCATTGTTGCGGGCGGCGGCGTAGCGTTGCTCCGGGCGCGGACCAAGGTTGAAAAATTGGACCTGACTGGCGACGAAAAAACCGGCGCGATGATGTTGGCCAGGGCAATGGCGCAGCCGCTGTCAGCGATTGCTGAGAACGCCGGCTGTGAAGGCGGCGTTATCGTGAACGAGATATTGGCCGCCAAGGGCAACGTGGGCTACAACGCGGAAACGGGCATAACCGAGGACTTGGTAAAGGCCGGGATTATTGATCCAGCCAAGGTTATTCGATGCGCCCTGCAAAACGCCGTGAGCTCCGCAGCAATGATTATCACCACCGAGGCGCTCATTACCGATGCCTCCGACAAGGACAGCGACGAGTAATTTCCCGTAATAAAAAACCTCTAAGCGGCGCGCATGAATGATTTCATTTGGCGCGCCGCTTTTTCTTGCGCCCCGAGCGCCGCCTCGCAAAAGTGGACTTTGCCACAAATGGCGGGTACAATAACGATACGCTAACCCGCATGTCTCACCAGGTTTCCTCGCAAGCCTGTAAAGATTTTACTGCTTCAAATACTTCACGCAGCCCTCCGGCTTACAGTGCGTTGGAATATTTCGAAGTCGGCGGACAAAGTACATGAGATACGCGGGCTCAACCACAACAAAGGAGTTGATACCGTGCTTCGCACAGCAATAATAGGCCTGGGCCCTATCGGTAATATACATGCCCGGCACTACCAGGAACATCCAAACTGCGAACTGGTCGGATTATGCGACATTATTCCCGAGCGCGCTGACGACGCCGCGTGTCGCTTTGACGCGCCAGCCTATTATGATGCGGCGGAAATGCTGCGCACAGTCAAACCGGACATCTGTGGCGTATGCACCGGCGGGCACGAATACGGAGGCGATCATTACACCCCCACCATCCAGGCGCTAAAGGCTGGGTGTCATGTTCTTGGCGAAAAACCCGTTTCCAATGACATCGCCGAAGCGGAAGAAATGGTGCGGCTGGCGCGCGACCAGGGTTTGTGCTACGGAATTAACCTGAATCATCGCTTCACCAGGCTAACCCGCATCGCTCGTCAATGGCTTAATGAGGGACGCCTTGGGCATTTACTATTTATCAACATGGCCATGTGGATCAAGAACCCACGGGAAACGTCCCTGTGGTTTCAGGTAAAAGCGCTACATCCCCATACCATTGATGTAATGCGTTTTTTCTGCGGCGACATTGCCGCGGTTCAGTGTTTTGTGACGCGCGCGCCCGGTAGAACGATATGGTCTACCGCCCATTTCAATTTCAAATTCGCCTGCGGCGCCGTGGGCGGTCTTACCGGCAGTTATGATATCGAACGGGGCCACCCCATGGAGCGCTGTGAAGTAGCGGGAGTGGATGGTCGTTTTGTGTTGGACGACATGATGCACAAACTAACGTGGTATCCCGCGAACAACTGTGAAACAACAGTTATCAACAACACCCCCTTTGGCATGATCCCTGAAAAGGTTTTTGACGATACATTCAGGAACCGTATACACCGTTTTGTGGAGCAGGTGTCTGACGGCGCCAAGCCCGCAACTATTGAGGCTGGCGGTGCGGACGCGCTCGCCGCGCAACGTGTACTGGCCGCTGCAATAACCTCCGTGGAGGAAAATCGCGTTGTGGAGGCGCCTGTTCCCAACGATGCAATTTAACACAACTTTCTTATGGGACGCCTCCAGACCCAAAGAAACATGTCCGGTGTATGTTGTTGAGACCGACAGGGCGCTGCCATACTAAATTTCAGAGCAGGCGCCGGCGTGTTACAAGACATTGTGTTTGACAGGAAGCGCCCTGCATCGTTGCCAGTCTCTCAGCTTATCTGGAAGGCAACCACTTCGTTATGCTTCCTCCAAAATAATCCGCTCATACCAGTCATGTTCAACCTGGGCTATCCCTTCAATTGCAGCGGCAACAGCCGCGTCATCAAGCGTATCAAAAAGCGCCATGCCCTCATCCATCACCTTCAACGCATAGCGCGCCCCTTCGATCTCAATGGACTCATAGCATTCGCGCCGCTTTTCCATGGCGGACGCAATATCCGCAAGTACGCTGAACCCTGTTTCCAGCAAGTCGCGTTGCGTCAACAATCGCATAAGGGCGATCATATCCGCGACAAAAGCGTCGAAATGTTCGCGCGGAAGCATTCGCAACGCCTGGGTAATATCATCAGAGACAGGAACGGTCGCGTCGTGCGGCAAGATTTCGCGCAAACAGTCTACGATGCGTCCTTCGAGAACGCGTGTCGCCTCGAATGCCCCAATTACTTCCTTGCCAGCCTCGATTGCCCGAGGCAATTGACGTCCAAAACGCCACAGCGATTTCAGCGTCACCGCCACAAGTGGTTTCAAACGCATCGGGCTTGCCAACAGTGCCTGCAAGGCGTCAAACGCTTCCAACTGGAAACAACGCGCGTCCCATTCCGGGTAAATATACCGTAACCCAAAGTCGCGCAAGGATGCGATCTGATTGTCTGACAGAGCGTCAAACCCGGTATAATCGCGTATATTGGCGGTGGCGTACCGTTGCGCCAATGCAACGCGCAAGAACGCCGCCACTTCCCTTTCCAAAGCGTTGTGCTCGGGCATGGACACCCTTTCTCCAACATGCTGACAAAAAACAACCAGACAGATTTATGCAACTGCCCGGGGCCGGGTAGTTCTGCTTTCTTGACGGCAGCCACGACCTTATTGATTTCTGTATTATGCCACCTCGCCGGTGCGCGTCGCTCGCCCTGCGATCATTGTCAGTACAACCGGCAAACAGTTACGCATTCCTCAGCGCTCCCAACGCGGCATCACTGTGTAACGCGAAACCCCGTGCAAGCGGACGCCTCTCGACGCCACTGATGGTCCACATGAGCGACGCTGGCCATTCGCGGCCCCTGATGACACCACGCGAGCATCTGTTCGAGCGCTGATTTATCACCCTCAAAAAAGGCCTCGACCCGGCCGTCCGGCAGGTTGCGCACCCAACCATTTAAGCCAAGACGTTTTGCCGTATTGTGAGTGGCGTAGCGGAACCCAACCCCCTGTACACGTCCTGAAATAACGAGATGCAATCCGTCAGTTGCCGAATTCTTCACGGTACAACAACAACCTTTCACGGAATCCAGGCTTTGCCAGGGCTATGACTGTCTGGCAAGCGCCGAAAGCAAACTCATTGTCAATGGTTTCAACGCCGGGCTGCAATAGCGTTATCAGGCGTGTATTGCCCAATTCAACCATCAACTCAAATACTGTATTGAATACCTCAGCTTCTTCCCGGCGTAGCAAATCCTGAAAAACGGCCATGGCGGAGGGGTCGCCGCCCTCGAGTAATGCCTGCGCATTACG
>SLFT01000192.1 GCA_007124105.1 Candidatus Hydrogenedentota bacterium
AAAGGCGAACTGCGCGAGGTCATGCGCGAGTTTGGTCAGGAGAAGCGCAAGGCAGCGCTGCTGGGGAGTCCGCCGAGTTGAACGGAGCGGAATGAAATAGAATTTCGAGAGCAATTGCGTTCCGAAATACAATTTCGGAACGAGCAACGGGGGGAACGAGCACCGGGGGGAACGAGCCCCGGGAGGGGCCAAAAGCGGGTACAGGCACGTCTTACGCTTGTGCCAGTCCCCGTTTTCGGGTTCACCGAGGCCGCAACAGCCGCCGCGGCAGGGCGCTCGATACCTCGCGGGTCTTCCCAAAACGCCCCTTGGAAATCACAGGCGCATTCACCAGACCATACAGATCAAGAAAACTCACCATATCAGAAAAACGCCGCTGCGACAATGCCCGGCAATTCTGCGCCGTACACAACTCTTGATACACGGCATACACGTTGCCCGTGGACACTTTGCCTCGCTGCCGCCCCAACGCCACATAACACGCCAACAGCGCCAAATGTTGTTGCGCCGTTTCGGGGGCTTGCGCATACGGCAGATGACCACGCAGGCTTCCATGGGCGCGTTGTAGAACAGGTTCGGCCCCAGTCCCAGCACACATTCCGCCACATCATGGGCGATGAGTTTCTCGCGCATGGCGGCCTCTTCATTGCGGAACAACACGCCGTGGGGGAAGAGGATGGCGCAGCGCCCGGACTTGGGCTTCATACTCTTGATGATATGCTGCCAGGAGGCATAATCGGCGCGTCCCTGGGACGAGATGCCGTAGCGGTTGCGTCCCCAGGGGTCGGCGGCCAGGCGTCCCGGCACCATAAAACCCGGTGCGAACGAAACGCGGCCATGTCGTTCGGGGCGTTCTACAAGGTCTCTTGAGCGCCATTTTTGCGCCCGCTCCATTTTGCGCTGTAAACGTTGACTGGAAAAGCCGTCGCCTTCTGTTTGCGGCAATCGCCTCGAACGCCGCACGGGTTCTGATTGCCGCGGCGTACGGCCCGGATGAACGCAGCCCGTCAAACAATAAACCGAGCCTGGCGGCTCATTTCTGGAGGGTTCGCGGACTGTGGCGCAGGAACGGAGCGGCAAGCAAGGCCAACAGCAACAGGCACAGGGTCGCTGCGCTGATTGCCGCGCCGGCTATGATGTCGCGCGGTTGGTATTCGAAGGTTACGGTATGCGCGCCGGGACTCAGCGCAATACCGCGAAACAGGCCGTTGGTCTGGAGGATGGGCACTCGCTGCCCGTTTACATAGGCGCGCCATCCGGGCGCATAGGTGTCGCTCACCACTAAAACGCCCGGCGCGGCGTTTTCCACGGCCACCACAAGTCGCTCGGGCCTGTCAACGCGCGTTGCGATATGGGTGCGCGGGGAATCATGATGCAGTGGGCGCTCGCGTATGGCGCGGCTGTCCGGCGCTGTCCGCGCCAGATGACTGACGCCTGGCTCAGTGGGCAACACCACACATTCGCGACGCGGATCAAAGGATGTCTCGCTGATAACGTCCATTGCCGCGGGCATATCAAGGGCCAACCGCCACGAGGCCGCCCAGGAGAGACGCGGCACAGCGTTTTCGTTGACGTACACTGTGACGTTGCCGGCGTCTCCCTGGCGACGAAGCCGCAATCCCGGCGCCGAGCCCGAGGCGAGGCCGCCGCCGTCTGTCGTGGCCACGGCGCGCGCGGCCATCACATTAAGCAGCAACGCATGGGGCGCGTCAGCGGATATATCCAGCGGCTCGGCGGCGTCGTATTCGCCATCGCGCATGGCGCGCCACCACAATGTCTGCGCGGGCGTTAAAGGAAAGCCTGCGCCGCCCACAACCCGAACGCCTTCGGTCATGCCTATGTTGGGGTGTACCGGCCCGCCCGTTGGCGGCGCGCTGACCATCACGCGGTCGTCCAGGGCGGCGTTGTGCATGAGCGTTGCCGCTTCACGAGACACCGGGAAGCCGGCAGTCCCGCCAAAGAAGGGGTGGCTGTGATAATTAACGCTGGCGGCGTTCAAATCAACAAACAGAAATACAATAAGGATCGCGCCACTCAACGCGCTCGCCCAGCCGGTACGAAACAGCGCAAATACCGCCACAGCCAGAATAATGGGGATCATGCGTCCGCGCGTGGCCGCGGGCGCGATAATAAAAACCACCAGGAACACGACGCATACCAGGAGCAACGGCCCCCAGAGTCGGGGCGTATACATGGTGCGCCGGGGGGTAAACAACCTGTCGGCGCCAAGCCCCGCCAGCGCCGCCGTCGCAAACGACGCCGGATAAACAAGGGCCGTCCAGGGGCTGTTGGCCGTCCCGCCGCCGAACAACACAATCGCGCTCCATAACGCTAACGGCGCCAGCCCAAGGAAGCCGCGTTCCCAGCGCGGGACGCGATGAAAAAAAGCGGCGGGCAGCAGCAGCAACGTGGATACGCCCACATAGCCCAGCGACGGAAGCGTGCTTGTACGCGTTCGCAGTAAATGCGCTATCAGCGCGGGCATGCTGCCAGGCGAACGGCCCGCTACGGCAAACCGCGTCAGGCAGGCCATGGGGTCTTCGAGACGCATGGCCCAGACAACGGTGGGCAGCCATTGGATACAGGTCAGGGCGATGGCAATAACCAGCATCAGCAACAGACCGCCCAAGCGCGCACGGCGCGTACCGCCCCCGCCCGCTTCCACGTCAACGCCCAACACGGCCAGCGCAAGGGCATAGACGCCGCAGAAACCGGACACGACCAGCGCCATCAACGGCGACCCGGACAACCACAGCAATGCCAGCACTACACCGCCCATCAACACCGCGCCGGGGCGGGGACGCGCGGCATGAACGCGCAATATCCAGCACAACAGCGGCATCCAGACCAACGCATTGGCAATCCCCGGGCGCGACATAGCGGCGGCCGTCGCGCCGCAACAGGCATACACAATTCCCCCGAGCGTCGCGGGCACATACGCCGCGCCCAGCGATCGTAAAAACACAAGCATGAAAAACCCCATCAACGCAAGCGCCAGAAAGGCATGCAGCGCAAGCGCGGTGGGCGTTTCGAGAAAAAAGAAACCCAGGTTCAGCGGCTGCAACAGGCCGTGTACAGGGTTGGCAAAGAAGGGAACGCCGCATAGTTGACGGTCATTCCAGAGCGGCAGTTCGCCTGCCCGCACTCTGCCGAACCCATAGTGCATTACCGGACCTATTTCCAGGTACAGGTCCGCGTTCTCAGGCGTCAGTCCGGGCCTGTCGCGCCCGGGCGCTTCCACGCCCATCCAGAAAACCGGCCCCGCCAGAATGAACAGGGCCGCCGCCAGGAACAGCGGAAAGGGGGCGAAGTCATTGTTGTTGCGTGTGTTCACCGTTACTGTAGCAGTTCTTCAACACGGACACGACGCTGTTCTTCAACAGCGCGCGTCATCGCATGGGTTGTCATCAGACTATTGAGATTATTCCCGGCGCTGGTATCCGGTTCCACTTTTTTTTCCAATGCCGTCGCGAAACCGTCAAGGAGCCATGCCTGATGGGTATGCGCCATTTTCACGGGAGCAACCCTTCGACGCGTGGCGCATTTGTCCGCAATGTATACCTGGCTGTCCTCGATGAGCAACACGCCTTTTTCGCCTTCGATGCGCCAGTTGGCGTTCCAGTCCGTTTCCCAGCCCTGGCTCACCCAGCTGGCGAAATAGTTCACACCGACGCCGTCGCTCATTTCCAAAAAGGCCGACACCGTGGCGTCGCCTCGGTTCCAGTTCCATGGCGCGTTAATACTTGTCCCTTGCACCGCCGCAACATCGCCGCCCAGGATACAGCGCATCATGTCAAAATGATGAATCGCCATATCAAGCAGTAACGGATAGGGCATCTGCTCCCGATAACCACCGAAATGCGGCCCTTTGTGAAACGAGACGCCCACATACCCCACCTTGCCCAGGCGTCCCCGCGCAATGAATCGTTTTGCCGTCTGTGTTGCCGGTTGGTACCGGTAATTCTGGGCCACCATCAACGTGCGGTTAACCGACCGCGCCTGCTCCGTCAACGCAACGGCATTCTTGACGGTATCAGCGAGCGGCTTCTCACACAACACGTGCAGGCCGTATTCCAGCGCCGTCGCGCAAACATCGCGCCGCGTCTGTTGCGGCGTCACATCAAGCACGGCGTCCGCCTCCACGCTGCCGAGCGCGGTTTTCAGGTCGCGAAAACACCGGTTCCTGGGCATGCCGTGCCGCTCCGCCGCCGCCGCCAGACGTTTGCGGTTGACGTCAACATAAGCCGTCGCCTCCCAACGCTCCGACTGGGCTACACAGTTCGCCCAACCTTGACCCATCGCGCCAAGTCCAACCTGAATAATGCGTTGCATGAGCCTCTCCTTATGACGCGCGTCACGTCCGCGCGTTTACGGCCTGCCTGATGAAGAAACCAACGCGGGCGGCGCCCGCAACCCAGCGAAATATGCACAAGGTCCGTTGATCAACCTTTAGTGCGCCGGAAAGCGTTTATGGCCGCGGACTTATGTGTTGTCCCAGTACGCTCAAGCGTGAACCGCATACACAAAGACTTTTTGTTGTTGATCGCTGTTTCCGAGCCATCAGGTACTATAGCATGATAGAGGAAATAAGGGGAAACGACATGGCCCGCCATTCTTAATTGAAACGAATAAGCGTTTTCTATTGCCGCGCCAGATGAAACATTTCGATGGACAAAACAAGTGGCGTCGCCCCCGAGGGACCGTATTGACGGATGCCGCATATACAGTGACGCCCAGCTCTCGAATTCCACGGCGTTTAATCCGATACATTGCGTTTACATGCGTCAGCCTTTGCCCATTCCCAGACCGCGTGAAGCGGGTCATTGAAAAGGAAGCAACCAACGGGACTCCAACGCGATTGTTCCAATACGGGCCTTTTGATTCTTTGTTTGTTGCTGACATATCATAACAACGTATCTGGTGTGTGCCTGCTATAGACGAACATGCGGCGCGTATGCGCTTCAACGCTTGCTTGCGGCTGTTATTTCATCAGCAAGAAGGCAACAGGGAACTTTCTGGAAAATGAACACGGAAATTGAATTGCTCAAAGATATCGCCGCGCGATTGACATCCGCAGGGTTCGCGTATATGGTGACCGGAGCAATGGCGCTGGCCTTGTACGGTGTTCCCAGAATGACCCGAGATATTGATATTGTGATTCATCTAGCCGATTCAGACGCGGACAAAATTGCGACGCTTTTTGAAGAGGAGTACTGTCTTGAGCCCGAGGGAATACGCAAGGCAATTGCCAGACGGCAAATGTTCAACATCATCCACTATGAACAGGTGTTCAAGATAGATTTTGTGGTTAGAAAAGATGAGCCCTATCGCATTAAGGAGTTTGAAAGAAGGCGTGAGTTTCGGGTAGAGGAGCAAACCGTTTATGTTGTCGCGCCTGAAGACCTTGTCCTGTCGAAGCTGCTATGGGCGCGGGATTCTGACTCAGAAGTACAGCGCCGGGACATACAACAGCTGCTGGCAAATCCCGCCGTTGCGTTGGATTACGAGTATCTGGATGCCTGGGCGTGTACGCTTGGGGTTGCTACGCTATTGCGTGAGGTCGCCAATAATGCGTGACACGTCGCCGGAGATGGAAGCGCGGATGATGGCGATGATGTCGTCTAAGACGCCTGAACGGCGGCTGCGCATGGCGTGCGACATGCATGCTGCCGCGAAGATACTCGTGCGCAGCGGCATCATACACGAGGACAACACACTGACCGAGGCGCAAATCCGCGGCCGCTTGTTTCTACGCTTTTACGGGGACGATTTTACGCCCGAGGAAGCGCGCCGGATTGTGGCTAGAATGCCGGATATGGAAATCTGACGCGGACGTGGCCCGCAACCCAGAAGCGAATCCAGCACCTGATATCTGGGATAATGGGAACTATGGGGCGTATAGGACAAATTAAAGCGAGAAACTAACAGGCGCCAAAAGATGTGGGTAATGACAAGAGTCTCCAGCAGGGCCGCTTTATTCCGCGTTTTTTGATTCTTTGTTTATCGCCGACATATCATAGCGAAACTGTTGGCGAATTGTGCGCCAGCCAATTTACGAAGCGTATGATTCGATACGTATTGCCCTTTATCTCTATCAATAGTCGGCAATAGAATCCTTGAGACACAGGAAAGGGCCGTTGCCATGCTGCATACATGGACAGAAACGCCGTATCGCCCCGCGAACAAGACCAGCGTTATGGATGTATTTTCACAACCGATTTGCCTCCTGCTGTTCTCCTTTTTTGCCTGTTTATGGGCGCACGGCGTTGTGACTCTGAACGATGCCGTTATTGTGGCGCGTCCGGGCAAACTGGCCAATGCGGAACAGGTCGCCGCGACGGTGCTGGCCGAGGAAATCGAAAAGCGCACGGGAATTGCTTTATCCGTAACAACCGAATGGCCTGACAACAAGACGGTCATTGCCCTTTCCGCCCAAACTGTTCCGGATGAGTGGCAACGCGCCATGCCTGCCCGCGAAGAAGATGGCCCGTCCGGGCTGCTTCCGGAAGGATATCGGCTTGTGGTGGACATACACCCTTCCCTGCCGCCGGTGGTGTGGATACTCGGCGCCGATCCACGGGGCGCGCTGTATGGGGCGGGGGCGTTACTGCGTACAATGACCTGGTCGGCCGGCAACGTCACACTCCCCGCCGACCTGGATATTGTCACAGCGCCGGAATACCCCATGCGCGGCCATCAACTGGGCTACCGTGATCTCGCGAACTCATGGGACGCCTGGACGCCGGAACAGTTCGACCAGTATATTCGCGAACTTGCATTGTTCGGCGTAAACAGTATCGAGAATATCCCTTTTCAAGACACGCGCACCAGTCCCTTGATGAAGTATTCCAGGCGCGAAATGAACTGGCGCATGAGCGAGATTTGCGATCGGTATGGACTGGACTACTGGGTGTTTGCGCCGGCGGACTTCGATCTGCTGGATACAGCGCGAAGAGACGAGATGCTTGCGAAACTCGAACAGCTTTTTGACGACTGCAAGCGCATGGACGCGGTGTTTTTCCCAGGCGGCGATCCGGGCGACAACCCGCCTGAACTGGCGATTCCTTTTATGGCGGATATCGCGGAACTTCTCCTGTCCCGCCACCCGGAGGGACGCCTCTGGATGTCGCTGCTGGGGTTCAACCCCGCGCAGGTACGCTATGTCTTTGACTACCTGGAATCCGAAAGTCCCCACTGGTTCGGCGGCGTGGTGGCGGATACATCCGGGCCGCCTTTACTGGAACTGCGCGAGCGGTTGCCCGAACAGTACGCGTTGCGGCTCTACCCGGACATTACCCACAACAAACTCTGCCAGTTCGAAGTCATCTGGTGGGACCCGGCGTACACAGTTACCCTCGGGCGCGAAGCCATCAACCCACGTCCGGCCGAGTTCGCCGAAATCATTAACTGGTTCGCGCCGTACAGCGACGGGTTCATCACTTATTCGGACGGCGTACATGATGATGTGAACAAGGCGGTATGGAGCATGCGCGGCTGGAACCCACAGGTCTCGGTGCGTCAAATGCTTGTCGAATACGCGCGGCTCTTCTTCGGAACCGAGGTGGCAGAGGACGCGGCAGACGGCATTCTTGCCCTCGAGAAGAACTGGCAGGGGCCCCTCGCCACGAATGGCGCGGTGGACGGCGCGCTCATGATGTGGCAGCGTCTCGAAACGGCGGCGCCCCATCTGGCGGGGAACTGGCGCTGGCAGATGAACCTGCTGCGCGCCTATTATGACGCATACACGCGCCGACGTCTGTTGTATGAAACGCAACTTGAGGAGGAGGCAAACGCGGTCCTTGCCGCGGCCCCCGCGCGCGGCGCCGATACGACAATGGCGGAAGCGCTGGCCCTGGTGCGTCAGGCCGATACGCAACGATGCCGCCCGGACTGGCTTTCGCGCATTGAACAACTCTGTGAAGACCTGTTCGTATCCATTGGTTTGCAGACCAGTGTCGAAAAATATCATGCCGCCAACGGCGAACGCGGCGCCATTCTTGATTACGTCAACTATCCGTTGAACAACCGCTGGTGGCTCGAGGATACATTTGAGGCGATTGCCGCGCTGGACACCGAAGAAGAAAAATTGGCGCAACTCCATCAAGTCCGCACATGGGAGAATCCGGGGCCGGGCAGTTATTACGACGACATCGGCAACATCGCCAAATCACCCCGGACACAGCGGCGCATTGCATCCAACACCGACCCCGAAAAACGTTCGTTTCCAACACCCACGTTCTGGTGGTGGGGCGACGGCATGGACCCGCGCGCGCGATTGTCCTGGCAGTGGACCATGAACTGGCCCGAGGCGCTTGTGTATGAAGGGCTTGATCCTGACGCCCGGTACACAGTGCGCATGAGCGGATTGGGGCAGTTCTTGTTGCGGATCAACGGCGAACGCGTGTCGCAAACGGTTGAAAGAGTCGAAATGGGCGCGTTCAAGGAAGTCCCCGTTCCACAGGGAGCCATCAAGGATCGCAAACTCATACTCACCTGGGACAAACCGTTGGACGAAGCCCACTTGAACTGGCGGCACTATTCCCGCCTCGCCGAGGTCTGGCTGCTGAGAAGTGATGAATGATGAATGCAGCGGTCTCGATCAACGCTTCAAGGAAGTTCTTCAAACAGTTCGGACCTGGCGGCTTTCTTATCAAGCGTGTGTACAGCAGCACAGCCAAGTTGTCTTGCATTAAGGCCGATTAGGATGTCTGCAAGATCAAGATTGGTCGTACGACCGCTCTCATAAGTCGCCTCTGCAAAACCCGTTCTCAACACGCGCATCAATTTCTTCGAGGGTCAAAGGCTCTTGGATATAGGGCTGGAGCATGCCTGCAATCTCGGATATTTTACGGGACTTAACGAATATTTTCAGGACGTGCTCGTTCTCTATCTCAATTTCGAGTTTATCGCCCGCATGTAACTGAAGGCGCTCCAGAATATCCATAGGGATGTCAATGAGGCCCTCGGGGGTAACGGTTGCGGTTGCCATTGTCAAACTCCTCATCAGGCCCATGTCGTGCCCTTGTATACCGAGGCCATACAGCGTTCACCCTACTTGAGGCAGGAACATCAAACACCGCTTAATCGTGCGCCTGCTCCCCTTGGAAAACGCCGCTTAAGCATCTTCGAAGACCGCCTGCATTCTGCACTTCAGTCGCTTTCAGCCACATGCTTCCAAGCGTATTTCTATGAATCTATCGTACCACGGGCGTTGTTTACTTTACAACTACACTGCGGTGGCAACGCGGGTTCCGGAGATGATGCGGTCAATGCCTGCGAGGTCTTTTGTCGCTTTGATGTCTTCAAAACCGTGGGTACGCATGATAGCGGCAACGTGTTCACATTGATCCTCGCCCAGCTCGAGCGCGAGCATGCCGCCGTTGCGGAGGCGTTTGTGCGCCTCGGGGATAATTCGTCGGATAATGTCCAGGCCGTCCGCGCCCGCCAGCAGCGCCCCGGGGTCCTCATGTTTCGTGATGACCGGCGATAAGCCTGTCCAGTCGCCTTCGGGCACATAGGGCGGATTCGCCGCCACAACATCGAAACAATCACACCAGGGGTCCAGTGGCGCGAACAAGTCGCCCCGCGCGCATTGTACGTGAACCCCGTGACGGAGGGCATTGCGTTGCGTGGTATCCACGGCGTCAGCCCGTATGTCAGAGGCATAAAGAGAAGCCCGCGGCGCATGACATCCAATAGCAACCACAACGCATCCCGTGCCGCAGCACAAGTCAGCCACACAACAGGGAGCGTCCGCCGGACGCGCGGCAAGATAAGCCAGTACCGTTTCAACGAGATGTTCCGTTTCCGGACGGGGCGTCAACAGCGGCGGGTGAACATGGAAGGACAGACCGAAGAATTCCCATTCGCCGAAGATATAGGCCAGCGGTTCATGATCAAGCCGTCGCGTCAACAGCGGCGTGAGACGCGCCCCGTCCACGGGCTCGCGCAGCCGCGCCAACAACGACGCGCGCGACAGGCCCAACGCATAAGCCAGCAACAATTCAGCCTCCAGTCGCGGGGTGTCGGTAATAGACGCGAGCCTGGCGCTCGTCACCGCGATACAGTCCGCAATGGTCTGGCCTTGTTCCATACGTGGTTATTCCCTTGCAGGAAACAGTATCAGGTCGGACATGTCAAACAAAACCGCGTTTACAATTTCATTGTATACGAGACCATGAAATGTTCTCTCCAACGGCTCCGCGCTGGTGTCCAAAATATCTGAGACTGCTGCGATTTCGGGCGCTTTTACTCCTTCTTTTTCTGAGATTCCCGGGCGATAAGCGCCGCGCCGTACGCGCCGACAATCTGCGGCGTTTCGGGTACGCTTATGGGCGCGCCGAGAAGCGCTTCCATGGCCTTGACCACGCCCTGGTTGCGCGCCACGCCGCCGGTCATGATGGTGGGCGCGATCAACCGCGCCCGGGACGCGAGCCCAAAGACGCGCGAGGCGATGGCGTTGCACAATCCCGCGATAATGTCGTCAATACGCTGGTTGCGCGCCAGATGCGAGATGACCTCACTTTCCGCGAACACCGTGCAGGTGGACGAGATGGTTACCGGCGCTGTGGCATGCATGGCGCGGCCGCCCAGCTCATCGAGTTCGATCTCGAGCAGTCGCGCCATCACCTCGAGGAAACGACCGGTGCCCGCGGCGCACTTGTCATTCATCTCGAAGCGCAACACGCGACCCCGCTCGTCCAGCGCGATGGCTTTCGAGTCCTGGCCGCCAATGTCCACCACCGAGCGCGCCTCGGGAAACAGCGTCAACGCGCCCCGGGCGTGACAGGTGATCTCGGTGACGGCGCGATGACGCGCTTCCACCCGTTCGCGCCCGTAGCCCGTGGCCACCACGGCGGCGCATGCGTCAGGCGCAACCCCCGCTCCTTCCGCGGCCAACGCCAGACAACGCTGCGCCGCATCGGCGAGGTTGCCGCCGCTGGCGATTACCGATGTCCCGAGCATTGTACCGGTCTCGTCAATCAATACCGCTTTCGCCGTGGCGCTGCCCACATCCACGCCCGCAAAAATCTTCTGTTCACTCATGCGTTGACGCCTTCCCGCAACATTTCGGCAAAAGCGGCCACGCGCGTGCGCAGCTGTTCCGGCGGTTCGCGGTGCTGTTCCACTGACAACGACAATGCCGGGATGCCTGCCGCCTCGAGGGCGTCCTTCTGCGGCACATAATCAAACGCGACCGGATCACAGAAGTTGGTCAACAGAAAAATAACGCCGTCCGCCTTGTCCCGTTGCGCCATTTCCACAAGCGCGTCGCCGGGCTGGCGTCCGTCGCGGTGAAACGCCGGGCAGGGGATTCTTCCCAAATACGCGCGCGCCAGCGCTTCAATGGGCGTTGACGCCGAACCGTCGCCTGGGGCAAAGGAACGCGAACCCACGCACAGGTCGTCGCCCACCACAACACAGCCCGCCGCTTCCATCAATTCTATGAATCCGACATGACGGCACATGCCCCCCGCAACAAACACACGCGGCAGCGACGCGTCGCCGGCGTCTTCGGCGGCGTTCAATGCCGCAATAACCTCGCGCACCAGCGCCAAATGCTCGGCGCGGTCCATGAGAAAGGCGGACACGTAAATTTGCATCATCCGCGCGCCGGAAAGCAGCCCCGGTTTCGCTGTTCGCAGCGCGTACAATTCGTTCATGGCCGCGCGGTGATCGTTGTACACTTGCAGGCTGGCGGCAAGCCGCTCGTCCGTGATGGGGCCGGTCTTCGCTTCCAGTTTTGCCTTGAGCCGCTCGAGCTCGGCCATGTAATAGCGCAACGGCGCGTCGCCATCGGTGCGGGTCGGCACGGACGCGATAAGCACCTCGGTGTCAGGCGTATGGGCGCGCCAGAGGTCTGCCACGTTCTGCATGGTATCGCAGGTGTGCGAAAACATGATCAGGTCAAGAAAGGGCCACTCGCCCTCGAGCGCGCTGTCCAACACACTGCGCGCGAAGCTGCATGAAAACGCCTGCAACAGCTCATCGGCGCGATGGGTGTCGCCCTCGCGGCCCAGGATGCGTATGGGCAGATAGCCCGCCGCATGCAACAGTTCCTGCGGCGCATAAGAGCACATAAAGCCGGCCACCTTGCGCCCGCCGGCAGCCGCTTCCCGCGCATACCCGTAATAATCGGAAGCCACCTTCTCGAAGGGGTTCATCAATGCTGTCATGTCCATCGTCTATTCCTTATATTGTTGCTGCCAACGGACGCGTCATCTGCGCGCCCTTCCGCACCACGCCCGTTAAGGGTACCCAAATGACGCGTAAAAAACAAATGGAGCGTCACCGCAATCGTTCTCCTGGCTTTTCCGCGCGAAGCGTCATCAGCTCTTTGACAAGCAGGTCAACATCCGTTCGCGGGTTTTGCCGCTGTGCTGTTGCATTATCCCGTCTGACCAGTGCGGCGTTTTCGAGTGCTGTGTTAATGCGCGACATAAGAGCATCCACGGGCGGCGCGCTTTTTTTATACCTATTGCCGGGCAAGTGCTGTTTCAGGGCCTGGATCACGTCGTCGGCATTGGCGAAAGGACGTGTTGTATGGATGTAATGAAGAAGATACCAAAATTCAAAACACGGAACGGACAGGCATATCTTGATATTGCTCGCTCGCGCTTTGTCTGTTGCAATGTTTAGATTGGTATGCGCGTCCTTGTCCATAACGTTCCAAACCTGATCAAAGCGCATACCATTCTTGCGCGCCTCTTCTTGTATCCGCGCGGCATGAGTTACCACTGACAAGGGGTCCGAGCCACACTCCCTGCCCCGAACACGCAACTGTACCGGATGAATCTTCCACAGCCGTTTCAATGCTTCAAAGTAGCGAGGTTCGGTTTCAGCGCCTTCGCATACAATGAGGATCAGATCGCCAGACAACTGCGGCGCCTTGCGTTGAAATGTTGCAGCGCGTCGCGCGCCTCGGCGTACCCTATTCATAGAAAGAGAAATCCTCGCGCAACATTGGGATGGCGCCATAACGTCCGGCAAGATATCCCTTTTGCAGCATCTCATCTTTTCGTGGACGGTAATCGCTCAACGGGTACAACTGAGTAGCGCCGTCCGGGTCTTTTTCCGTGAACCATATCTGATCCCGACGAAGCAGTGACGCGTCAAGAAGATTGGTATTGTGCGTGGTAAAAATAAGTTGCGCCCCCGACGTATTTTGCGGTCCACAAATCATCTTGATAAGTTTACGGATGAGCAGCGGATGCAGGCTTGCCTCCAACTCGTCAACACACAAAGTCATGCCCGTCTCCAACACATCGTGCCAAAGCGTCAAGAGGGAAAAAAGCCGTTTGGTGCCGGCGGATTCCGCCTCCAGCGCCAGCTTAACCGGGGCATTATTTCCGGGACAGCTATGCAGGAAATGAATTCTTAACTCCGCTCTTTCTCCTGACCCCTCATTGGCAACCTCTATATCTTCCACGCCCAGATCGGCTTCACGCAGCAGGTTGCTATATTGCCGGCGCACTTCAGGCTTCTCAATAATTTGTAACGCCGTGTACGCTGGCGATATCCCTGCCTCTGAAAGGTTCAATACCTGAAAATAATGGGCAAACCATTCGTAAGGCGGCAACAGTTCAGCGGCATTGAATTGAGCGCCCATTGACAAAAACAATGCGTTGGGGCGTGTCTTCTTCTTATGGTCGGAATACCCTGCGGCGTCCTGGCCAAATTCGTACATGTATTCTTTTTTTCGCTCGTCGTAATCGCGAACAAAAATCTTGCGGGGGCGTCCTCTGGGATAGGCGTATAACCATTCAGAAAGAATACGCGTCTTGTCTAGCGCAAAACCATAATCATAACGTACCCCCTTGTGCGCGAAAACAATCTCAAATTCACCGGGAGCGGCGGCGGCGTCTTGCGTCAACAGGAAAGGCGTTAAACCCGTCTCTTCATCGGGCACCATGTCAATGGCCGACCTTCGAACATAGTTCCGCATAAAAGCCATAGCGCCAAGAATATTCGATTTACCAGATGCGTTCGCGCCATACAATGCAGCGCCTTTCAGAAAGGAATACCCTGACATACTCGGCAAATTCGGATGCATGACAGCGTCCGGCAGTTCTTCAGGATTATAGGCGGCTGTCATGGTCAACGTCTGGCGGTCGCGCATGGAAAGATAATTTGTGACACTGAATTCGATTAACATAGTAACCTCTCCTGGCAAAAAAGGAGGAACAGCAACAGACCAAGGAACTTTTCGTCAGACACACGGCCTTACAACACGCAAGCGCCTGTACCCTGTTTTGCGGACCCGGCGGCTGAACGTCCATTCCGCAAATATGGCGTTAAATCAGGTTGCGGGAAAATACCCGCGTTACGGTATTATACCATAGATTTTGTAAATACCGCACGAATATCCCGTCGTATTCGCGTCTTTTGCGCTTTAAAACATATAGCGCCAGCCAACGGTGTAGGCCGTGCCCGCAAAATCCTGTTTTTCTTCCCAGAAGAAATTATAGCCCGCGTTGAAAATCAACGCGCTGCGTGAATTCAGCGGCACGTCCACCCCGGCCACCAGCGTGATATTTGCCAGAGCCCAGTCGTCGCTCAGTTTCACCTTGATGAGTTCCCGAAAAGGCCCCAGCCCCAGACGCACCTGCGCATCAAAGCCGGCCCAGGTGCGGGTATAGCGCGCGCCAAGTGTGGGTCTTGCCGCGCGCAGACGCGCGCCCCAATTGGGATACTCCCGCAACGCCGCCATGCCCCAGGGATAATAATCGAGATCAAGCCCGATATACGCGGCATAGCGCCGGATGCGCACGTCTGAATGCAACGGGATGCCCAGCAGCAGGCTTGGGTTCTTTTTTTTGGTGCGCACGGCGCCTTCGGAATATCCGACGTGTACCGACAGGGCAAAGTGCCGCGACAACACACGCCCCACAGAAATTTGGGGCGGCAACAACAACCCGTCGTCGCGCATGTCCGTAAAGGTCTTCGTACCCCGGTAGCCCGGCGCCAAAAAACGAATTGCCGGATCGAGGATGTCCTTGATCAGCTGCTCGCGCTGAAGCCTGGGATAGACATTGACCAAACCCACCAGCACAAACCAGCGGCGCTGTTCCGCCTCCTCCTGTTCTTCAACAACCGCCTCGATGCCGCGCAAACACAACGTGCTGTCGGCATCATCAAGAGTGGGCAGCGTGTCTCCCGCCGCGCACCATGCCGGCGGGACAAGAACGCACAGTATACCCACGATGCGTATCGTGATATTTTGGAACCTGTCCGTCATTATCAGGAGCGCCTCTCTTATTATTACCGCCAGGGCGGCGAGTGTTTCCCAACATGTTATATTGCGCTCATGGTATCACAGTGTTCCAGTGTATAAGTAAAACATAGTTTGCGCCCACCAATTTATTTTCTTTGCCGCAAGGGCGTATAATAAAAACATGGGGTAATTATTTCTCACGCATAACGCAACTTCACGGGAGGACCGCCAGATGAACCTATTGGACCGCTATTTCAATGTTTCCGGGGCAGGGTCAACAGTACAACGCGAGATGCTCGGCGGCGCGACCACCTTCGCCACCATGAGCTATATTATTTTTGTGCAACCGACAGTGCTGGCCATGGCGGGCATGGATTTCGGCTCTGTATTGCTTGCCACCTGTATCGCGTCGGCGGTGGGCTGCTTCCTGATGGGCCTTCTCGCCAATTACCCCTTCGCGCTGGCGCCGGGCATGGGACAAAACTTCCTGTTCTCGTTCACGATTTGTCTTGGCATGGGGTTCTCATGGCAAGCGGGACTGGCCATTGTATTGTTCTCGGGCATTATCTTCACCATACTGTCGCTGCTCGGATTTCGCGAGAAGGTGCTTGACGTGTTCCCCGCCGCGCTCAAGAATGCGGTGGGCCCGGCCATCGGCTTGTTCATTGCGTTTATCGGATTGCAATGGAGCGGCATTGTGGTGCTAGACCCGGCGACCATGACCACCCTGGGCGATCTCACCCATCCCGCGCCGTTAACCGCGTTGTTTGGCCTGTTCGTAATGGCCGTGCTGTTCGCGCGTGGGATTCACGGCGGTATCCTTATCGGCATCCTTATCACCACCGGCATCGGATTATTGCTCGGCGTAATCCCTTTTCAAACACTGACCTTCGAATATTCCACGGAAACCTTTTTCAGCCTGAATTTCAGCGAACTGGCGGCGCGCTGGCAGGATGCGCTGCTGGCCATTGCGCTGTTCTTTTTCCTTGACCTTTTCGATACAGTGGGTACGCTGGTCGGCGTGGGTACACAGGCGGGATATATGACTGAAGACGGCAAATTGCCCCGCGCGGGCCGCGCCTTTCTCGCCGACGCCTTGTCCACCTGCACAGGCGCGCTGTGCGGCACGTCCACCGTCACCACTTATATAGAAAGCGCCTCGGGCGTGGCGGCGGGCGCGCGGACCGGTCTGGCCGCCGTGACTACCGGGGTATGCTTTCTTGCGGCCATTGCGCTTGCGCCGGTGGTGGCGCTGGTGGGCACGAACGTGGGCGCGGACTATTACGCCGCACTGGGTATCGAAGGTTCCTTTGTCGCCATGTATCCCGCTGTGGCGCCGGCGTTGATCGTAGTGGGCATGTTGATGCTGGCCCCGTTGCGCAAGGTGGACTGGGCCGACGCCACCGAAAGTCTGCCCGCCTTTCTGACCCTGACCATGATGGCTTTTGGCTATGGCATCACCGAAGGCATCGCCTTCGGCTGCATCTCCTTTGCGCTGATTAAGCCCGCGGCGGGACGGGGCCGCGATGTACACCCCATCATGTATGGCGTAGCGCTGGCGTTCCTGCTGCGCTATGCGTTTCTGGTGTAACACCTTCCCTATCAAAGCCGCCCTACGCGACGCCTGGGAAACGCGATGGGCGCGCCCGGGTAAACTTGGACGGGACGGCAACGAGCGGGTACAATGGTATGCAGTCGGAAGAACATCGTTTAATGAAAGGACGCCTCCCATGACAAATGCTGTAACCGCGCGAGGGATACGATGGGCGTTGATGGTTGCCGCCTTGTGCGCCGTGGGCGTAGTCGGCGCGGACGAGGCTTTCTCGCCGCGTATTGAAGCGGTGCGCCGCTTTGCGGACATTGTCCTCGAGGAGGGACGCGACGTCTACCGGGACGCGTCCACGCCCATGTTCGTGGACGGCGTCAATGTAGACACGCGCGAGCCGGTGCGCTGGCAGTATGGCGGCGAATCGTGGATATGCTCGAATCTGGCGAGTCAACAGAACTTGTTTCGGACGCTCTCGGCCCTGACCAATCTCACGGGCGATGAACGCTACAAGCAGGCGGCCAAAGACGCCATCGCCTGGCATTTTGATCACCTGACGCGTTCCTGCGGCCTGCTGCAATGGGGCGGGCATCGTTTCGTGGATTTGGCCACGGGCAACATTGTGGGCGAACAGGACACGCATGAACTAAAATGGAGTTTCCCTTATTACGACCTGATGTGGGAAGTGAACCCCGAAGCCACCGAGCGTTTTATCAAGGCCTTCTGGAACACACACATTCTCGACTGGGAACTGCTGGACATGAACCGGCACGGACGCTACGGGCGCGAGATGGGCCCGCTCTGGGACAACGCGTATGTGGGCGGCGAACCATTCTTCCCGGCCAGGGGGCTCACGTTCTTGAATACGGGTAGCGATCTGATGTACGCCGGGGTGGCGCTGCATAAGTTGAACGGCGACGAGGGCGCGGCAACGTGGGCCTTGCGGCTGATGCGGCGGTATGTGGACGCCCGCAATCCGTTCACGGGCCTGGGCGCGTATCAATACAGCCAACTGGATAAAAACAATGATCGCGCGTTGCGCCAGTTCGCCCCCGAATTTCCCGGTCAGGTTGTGCTGGAAGGAACCATGCTGCACGGCAGCGGCATTTACAGCTACGGCGGCGTGTCGCAATTGCTGATGGCCGAACAACTGGGCGACCGGGGCCATGAAATGCTCGGCTGGGTGCGCGACGGCCTGGCGGCCTATGCCGAACACGCCTATGATCCGGAAACCAACACGCTGACACCGATCCTGACGGATGGTACGCGCATAACGGATGTCCATATCAACCGGGTCGGCTATTACAGCGCCGGCATTACCCGCGAGTCAAGGGCCGACTCGCTGTTGTTCTATGCCTACGCGCTCGGGTTTCGGCTCACAAAAGATGAAACGCTGTGGAACACGGCCCGCGCCATCGGGCGCGGCAACGGGCTGGGCGACCTGGGTGTTGCCCCCGGTACAGGTGTTGATGTGGACTTCGAGACAAACGCGTCCGACCCGCAA